>NZ_JAPSKN010000077.1:22683-27552 GCF_031181705.1 Streptomyces sp. | reverse complement strand
ACGGCGCCACCCTGCGCCACCGGGGGGATGCCCGCCACAGGACGCGCACCCCGGCGCCACGGGGAGCGCCGCCCTCCTTACGACGGCGCAACCCGGCACCGCGCGGGGCGTCGCCTGCCCAAGGACCGGCGCACCCCGGCACCGCAGGGGAGCCGTCCACCGCAGGCCGGCGCACCCCTGCGCCACCGGGAGGGGGAGCCGTCCACCGCAGGCCGGCGCGAGCCCGGCACCGCCAGGGGACGCCGTCCGTCTCAGGACAACCGCTTGCGCACCGGCTCCCCCTCCAGCGGCGGTGCCGTCACACCCCCGTGCCGCAGGCACTCCGGCCGCTTGCAGCCCGGCGGCGGCCTGCGCACCACCGCGGCCGCCACCACCGCCCCCACGACCAGCGCCCCCGCGCACCACACCATGGCCCGGCCGAACGCCGCGTCGAAGGCCGCGGGCTCCCGGTACGCCTCCTCCCCCATCCCCACCAGCAACGGCAGCGCCGCCACGGCCACCAGCCCCGCCGCCCGGGCCGCCGCGTTGTTGATCCCGCTGGCCAGCCCGGCCCGGACCACGTCGACGGACCCGAGCACGGTCGCCGTCAGGGGCGCCACCAGGGTCACCATGCCCAGCCCCAGCACCACCAGCGCCGGCAGCACATCGCCCGGGTAGGACGCGCCGGGCCCGACCCGCAGCATCAGCAGCATCCCGGCCGCGCACAGCAGCGGTCCCACCGTCAGCGGCAGCCGCGGCCCGACCCGGTCGGCCAGTTCCCCGGAGCGCGCCGACAGCAGCAGCATCAGCACGGTCGTGGGCAGCAGCGCCGTACCGGCCGCGAGGGCCGAGTAGCCCACGACCACCTGCAACTGCAGCGCGGCGAGGAAGAAGAAGCCGCCGAGAGCCGCGTACACGCACAGCGTGACGAGGTTGACGGCCGTGAACTGGCGGGACGCGAAGATGTCCGGCGGCATCATCGGCTCGGCCCGCCGCCGCTCCACGATCACGAACGCGACGGCCGCCGCCACCCCGGCCACCGCCGAGACCGCCGCGACGGCACCGCCCTCGCCGGCCTCGATCAGCGCGTACGTCACCAGCGCGAGCGCCAGCGCCCCGAGGACCGCCCCGAGCACGTCGAACCGCCCGTGCGCCCTGCCGTCCCCGGACTCGGGCACGTGCCGCAGCGCGACCGGCACGCACAACGCCGCAAGCGGCACGTTCAGCAGGAACACCCACCGCCACCCCGGCCCGTCCACCAGCCAGCCGCCGACGAACGGCCCGACCGCCGCCCCGATCCCGCCGAAGCCGGACCACAGGCCCACGGCCCGTCCCCGGTCGTCGGGGTGGAAAGACGCCTGGATCAGCGCCAGCGACCCGGGCGTCAGCAGCGCACCGCCCACCCCCTGCAGGGCCCGCGCGGCGATCAGCACCTGCGCGTTCGGCGCCAGCCCGCACAGCAGGGACGCCACCGCGAACCACACCACCCCGACGACGAACACCTTCCGCCGCCCGAACCGGTCCCCGAGCGCCCCGCCCAGCAGGATCAGCCCGGCCAGCGTGACCATGTACGCGTTGACCGTCCACTGCAGGACGGCCAGGTCCGCGTCGAGGTCGCGGCCGATGCGCGGCAGGGCGACGTTGACGACGGTCGAGTCCAGCAGCGCCATGGAGGAGCCGAGGACGGTGGTGAGCAGGATCCACCTGCCCCGCGGTGAGGCCAGCCGGACATCGGACATGCGGGGAGCATACGGAAGAGCCCGGCACCTGGGCAGGTGCCGGGCTCGACGCGCGGGGAACCGGGACTTACTTGATCTTCGTGCCGGTCGAGCGCAGGTGGCCGCAGGCCTCGACGACGCGCGCGGCCATGGAGGCCTCGGCGAGCTTGCCCCAGGTGCGCGGGTCGTAGGTCTTCTTGTTGCCGACCTCGCCGTCGACCTTCAGGACACCGTCGTAGTTGCGGAACATGTGGTCCGCGACCGGGCGCGTGAAGGCGTACTGCGTGTCCGTGTCGATGTTCATCTTCACGACGCCGTTCTCCAGCGCCGTGCGGATCTCCTCCTCCGTGGAGCCGGAGCCGCCGTGGAAGACGAAGTCGAACGGGGAGCCCTTGCCGAACTTGGCGGCGACGCCCTCGTTCAGCTCCTTCAGCAGCTCGGGGCGGAGCACCACGTTGCCCGGCTTGTACACGCCGTGCACGTTGCCGAAGGACGCGGCGAGCAGGTAGCGGCCCTTCTCGCCCAGACCGAGGGCCTCGGCGGTGCGGATCGCGTCGTCGACCGTGGTGTAGAGGGAGTCGTTGATCTCGTGGGAGACGCCGTCCTCCTCGCCACCGGTCGGGGTGATCTCCACCTCGAGGATGATCTTCGCGGCGCGGGCCTGCTCCAGCAGCTCCTGCGCGATGGAGAGGTTGTCGGCGAGGGTCTCGGCGGAGCCGTCCCACATGTGCGACTGGAACAGCGGGCTCAGACCGGCGTCCACGCGCTTCTTCGACAGCGCCAGCAGCGGACGAACGTACCCGTCGAGCTTGTCCTTGGGGCAGTGGTCCGTGTGCAGCGCGATGTTCACCGGGTACTTCTCGGCGACGATGTGCGCGAACTCGGCCAGGGCGACCGCGCCGGTCACCATGTCCTTGCTGTACTGGCCGCCCAGGAACTCGGCGCCACCCGTGGAGATCTGGACGATGCCGTCGCTCTCCGCCTCAGCGAAACCGCGCAGGGCCGCGTGCAGGGTCTGGGTGGAGGTCACGTTGATGGCCGGGTAGGCGAACTTTCCTGCCTTCGCCCGGTCCAGCATCTCGTTGTAGACCTCGGGAGTTGCGATGGGCATGCGTCCGCTCCTTGTATCTGCGGGTTGACGTACTGCTGTCTACGGCCCTGACCTAGACCTTGGGGTGCGACGTCATCGTCGGCCCCATCTTTCCAGACTCGGCCGGAAGGTCCAGATCGCTGTCCACGCCCTGGTCAGTCGAGACCCAGCTCGTCCTTGGAGAAGGCGAACAGGTACGGCACCCCGGCGCCCTCCCGGATCTTCTCGGCGGCACCGGTCGCCCGGTCGACGATGGTCGCGACGGCGACGACCTCGGCCCCGGCCTCGCGCACGGCCTCGACGGCGGTGAGCGGGGAGCCGCCGGTGGTGGAGGTGTCCTCGACGACCAGCACGCGGCGGCCCGCGATGTCCGGGCCCTCGACGCGCCGCTGCAGCCCGTGCGCCTTGGCGGCCTTGCGCACGACGAAGGCGTCCAGGCGCCTGCCGCGGGCGGCGGCCGCGTGCAGCATCGCGGCGGCGACCGGGTCGGCACCCATGGTGAGGCCGCCGACGGCGTCGAACTCCAGCTCCGCGGTCAGGTCGAGCAGCACCTGCCCGACCAGCGGGGCGGCCTCCCCGTCGAGGGTGACGCGCCTGAGGTCGACGTAGTAGTCGGCCTCCAGACCCGACGACAGGGTCACCTTGCCGTGCACCACGGCCTTGTCCTTGATCTGCTGCAGCAGCGCGCCGCGCGTGTCCGTCATGGCGCCCAGCTTAGAGGCGGCGCCAGCTCCAGGTGGTGGTGGCCTCCAGCGGCTGAAGGGGCGTGACCAGGCGCGGCATGGTGTTGAGGCCGTTGGGCGGGCCGGTCTGCGGCTCCACGCACACGGCCTCGGCCTGCTCGTCGTAGACGACCACCCACTCCTCGCGGCTGGTCACCCTCAGCTCCAGCTGCCCGGGCCAGGTGAGGGCCACGTCGACGCCGCCGGGCATGCCGAAGCAGTCGTCCCAGGGGCCGGGCTTCGGGTCGAGGCGGTTGCCGGTGGGCAGGTGGTCGTCGCCGCGCTCCTCCTGCCAGGCGGGGTCGAAGGCGAGGGTGACGTCCTCACCGCCGAGGTTGCGCTTGAACCAGGGGTGCCAGCCGATCTGCGCCGGGAAGGACGACTCGTACGTCTCCACGGACATGGTCAGCGTCAGGCTGTCCGCGCCGAGGGCGACGATCTGGGTGACACGGCCCGGGTACGGCCAGGGGTCGACGAGCTCGTAGGTGAGGACGGCCTCGTCGGTGGTCGTGCGGGCGGTGCGCCAGGCGTGGTCGCGGACGGTGCCGTGGATGGCGTGGGGCGGGGCGTTCAACGGCATCTGCCGCACGACGGCGCCGTCCAGGAACCGGCCGTCCCTGATCCGTCCGCACCACGGCACCATGGGGAAGCAGCCGAACCGCTCGCCCTGCCGCAGCAGCTCCACGCCGCCGATCCGCAGCCCTCCGACCCGGCCGCCGTTGCCCGGCTGCACGGTCACCTCCGCGTCACCCGCGGTCAGCGTGATGTCTTCGTCACTCACGGGACGACCCTACTGGGGTGATCAAGAGGGCCTTCGGTCCTCGGTTCCTCCGACGGCTGCGGCGTGCGGGCTCAGCGGCGCCGGCGCAGGGCCCGGACCGCGACGATCGCCGAGGCCAGGGCGAGGGCGGCGGCGGGTGCCGCCCAGCGCAGCGGGGCCGGGGGTGCGACGGTCTGGGGTGCGGGCACGGGGGCGTAGCGGCCGCGGGGCGGCGCGTGGTCGACCTCTTCGGCGCTGCGCCCGATCATGGTCCGCCGCGCGTGCGCCGCCTCGGCGACGTCCTCGTCCTCACCGTCCTCGTCCAACGGACCGAGCGGGGAGGACGGGCCCCCCGCCCCGAATCCGGGGCGGGCCCCTTCCGTCAGACCGGACTCGGCAGCGTCCCCGGCCGTTCCGGAACCGGAGGCGTCGCCGGTCGACCCGGGGCTGGGGGCATCGCCGGAGAGGTCTGACTCGGAGCCGGAGGTGCTGCCGGCCCGCTCGGGGCCGGGGTCGGGGGCGTCGCCGCCGGCTGCGGGGGCGGAGGTTTCTTCCTCGGACCCGGGGCCGGGGGTCTCGTCGGTTTGGGGGGCGGGGGTG
>NZ_JAPSKN010000077.1:0-22583 GCF_031181705.1 Streptomyces sp. | reverse complement strand
TTCCACCGGCCGTGGCCGCCTCGTCGCCCCCGGCGCTTCCACCGGCGGCGTCACCCTCCTCAGCGTTGTCCTTCCCTCCCACACCGGCCCTCCGCGCCCGGGCCCCCTCGTCGTCCTGTGGGGCAGCCGGTGCCGTCGGCTCCGGGGAGGTCTGCGCGAGGTGTTCCGCGAAACGGTTCAGCAGCCGGATGACGGCGCCTTCCACCGCCTCCCCGGGGAGGTCCCTGATCCGGCCGTCGGCCGTGGCCGTCCCGTGGAACAGCACGGTGCAGCCGTCCTCCGCCTCCCGCAGCGCGATCCGCAGCGCGAGCGTGACCGAGCCGCTGCCGCGCGACTCCTCCGCCGCCCCCTCCAGGCCGTACGCGTCGGCGCCCCGCCGGGACACCCGTACGGCACCCCGGTAGGTGACGGAGTGGCTGCCGACCCGGATCTTCAGCCGCCCCGCGACGGGCTCGGCGCCGGCGTCCTGCTGGAGCCCGGGCACCGCCCGGGCGACCCGCGCGGGGTCGTCCAGCACCTCCCTGAGCCGCTCGGCCGGAACCGGAACGAACACCTCGTGCTCCATGTCGACGGACTCTACCCAGCCGGGGCCGCATCGCACCCGCGCCCGATGAATTCGCCCCCGATCCGCCCCACCGGGCGTACTCTCCGGCCCCGGCACCCGGCACCCGGCCTCCGGCGCCCTGCCCCCAGGGGCCCGCCCCCCGCCCGCCGGACCCGCCTCAGTACCGCGGATGCACCAGCGTCGACGCCGGCAGCCCCGCGATCCGCGTGGCGCGCGCCGCCCGTTCGCCCGCCGCGAGGGACGCGTCGGTGAGGACGAGGGGGCGCGGCCCGTCCGGATCGAGCCGCGGCCGCGGCCGCGTGCCGGCGGCCAGGACGAAACCCCAGTCCCGGGGCGCGTGGGAGCGGTCGGCGGGCGTGCGGTCGGGCCCGACCGCGAACCCGGCGTGCCGCCCGCCGGCCCGGTAGGGGACGGTCGCGAGGCCGGCCGCGCGCAGGGTCGACTCAACCGTCCAGTACACGCGCGGGCTGGACCGCACCGGCCCGGCGTGCACCACGATGCGGCCGCCCGGGGCCAGCACGCGCCGCGCGAGGCCGTAGAACTCCTGCGAGTACAGCTTCGTGCTCGCCGTGATGCCCGGGTCCGGCAGATCCGAGACGACCACGTCGTACGCCGCCGGGGGCGCGCCGCGCAGCCAGCCGAAGGCGTCGCCGGTCGTCACGCGCACGCGCGGGTCGCCGAACGCGTGCTGGTTCAGCGCGGACAGGCCCGGGTCGGTGCGGGCCAGCCGGACGACCTCCGCGTCGACATCCACGACATCGACGCGGTCCACCCCGGGATGGCGCAGCACCTCGCGGGCCGCCAGCCCGTCGCCGCCGCCGAGGATCAGCACGCGCGCGTGCGGCCCGGCCATGGCGGGGTGGACCAGGGTCTCGTGATAGCGCCGTTCGTCCCGCTCGCTGACCCGCAGCCGCCCGTCCAGGAACAGGTCCAGGGGCCGGCCCTGCGTGCCCCCCTTGAGGACGACCTCCTGCACTCCGCTCTGCAGCGCCACGCGCACGTCCCCGCCGTACACGGCGTGCCGCGCGGCCCGTTCGAAGTCGTCGACGAGCACGGCGGCCGAGGCGAGGACCGCCAGCACGAACGCGTTGCCCAGCACCAGCAGCCACCGCGCCCGCCGGCTGAGGTCCCGGCGGAACAGCCCGAGCACCAGCGCGCCGCCGACGACCGCGTTGACCGCGCCGGTGAGCAGCGCGCCCGTCAACTGCCCGAAGAACGGCAGCAGCAGGAAGGGAAAGGCGAGCCCGCCGACCAGCGCGCCCACGTAGTCCGCGGCGAACAGGTCGGCCACGGCACCGCCGGCGTCCTGGCGGCGGATGCGCTGGATCAGCTCCATCAGCAGCGGGACCTCGGCCCCGATGAGCAGCCCGGTGGCGAGGGAGAAGGCGACCAGGAGGCAGCGCGGCCCGCTGGCCCACACCCCGCCCCAGTCGCCGGTCCAGGCGAAGACGGCGTACAGGGCCATCGCGCTGCACCCGCCGACCAGGGCGAGGGTGGCCTCGACGGCGCCGAAGCCGGCCGCCGCGCGCGGGCGCAGCCGCTTCGCGGCGAGGGAGCCCAGGCCCATCGCGAAGACCATGACGGACAGCACGACGGACGCCTGGGTGACCGAGTCGCCCATCAAGTAGGTGGCGAGCGCCACCAGTTCCAGCTCGTACACGAGTCCGCAGGCCGCGCAGACGAACACGCCCGCGAGGACCAGGAACCGTCCGGTGCCGGGCCGGACGGGCAGTCGCGCCGGGCCACCGGGGCCGCCCCGGGCGCTCCAGTGCGGCGGGGAACCGGGCGGGGCGGGCGCGTGCGGCTCGATCACGCTGCGACGTTACGTCACGTCTCGACCGCGGTTCGTCACCCACACGTGTGGTGCTGGTTTACAGGGGACCGACGCCGGTACGAGATCGGATTCGGCATCGCCGGCCGCTCACCGGGGCCGGTTCAGCCGGCCGGGACCGCCGCCGGGAGGCGCACGCCCACCTTCGTCCGGGTCGCCACCAACTGCCCGTCCTGCGGGTACGCGTGCCAGGTCCGCCAGTGCACCTGCCCCTCGTGGTGCTGGGCGAGCAGGGCCGTGAAGGCGTGCGGGCTGCCGGGGAAGACACCGGCGAGTCCGTGCGGATGGTCGGAGACGAGGGCCAGCAACTCCTGGGCGCGGCCCTCGAAGGAGCCCGGCGAGAGGACCTCGACCCGGGCCGCGAACTCGTACTCCCAGTCGCCCACCCGCTTGGCGACGCCGAGCGGGAGCGGAGTGCTGCTGCCCGGGATGCACGCCACCGTCTCCGAGCAGATGCCCCCCTTTTCCTCCAGCAGGACCTGGTGTGACGCACCGAGGAGGCGCAACTGCAGTTTCGCGCCCACCAGTTCGAGGTCGAGTGTGGCCAGTGCGGGAAGCGGCTCGCGGCCCAGGGCCCAGGCGAGATCGGCGGCGCGCGTGTCGGTGTAGGAGGTGTTCAGGGTCGTGAGCATGGATCGGCTCCGCAAGCACACAAGGAGAGGGAGGTGGGTCCGCTGCGCCCCGGTCGCACCGGGTGATTCGGCCCGGGTCAGCCCGGTCGGCCGGTTTCAGGAAGGTGTCCGCAAGACGTCCGAGAGGCTGCGTTGGTGGATTAGAGGGAATCATGAACTGTGGCGCCGCCACAGCGTTTTTACCCAAGTTCGTAGGGTTTCCATCCCTCAGAGGGCTCCACAGCTCAACTGTTCAACTACGGCGTGCGCCGGTGCCGGGGAGGCGTGCGCCGGTGCGCTGTGGCTCGCGCCCGGAGCCGGGCCGGACCGCCGTCGGGACGCGCGACCGGCTTCCGAAGTCGCCTGTTGACGCGGGCGGTTGCCGCAGTCACGGCTTCGGGGGCCGCCGTCCGGGCCGTCTTGTCCTACAGGCAGGAGAACGTGCCAGGACCCACCCGATATCACCCGACGGGTGTGCGACGGTTCCACCCTCCGGGAGCCCGGACACGAGAGCGCGGGGCCCGCCCCAGGTGCGGACCCCGCGCTCGGTGGTTGCGGCTTCCCCGTCGGGCAAGCGGCCGACCTCGAGTCAGCTGCCTCCGCCGCCGCAGCCACCGCCCCCGCCCCCGCCGCAGGACGACCCGCCTCCGCAGGACGAGCCGCCGCCGCAGGAGCTTCCCCCGTGGTGGCCGTCGCCGGACGAGCCGGAGTCTCCTCCGGCCCACCAGCTGCTGCCGCTGTCGTGACGCGAGCCGGTGGACGCCGCCGCCCCGCGGCCGGCCGTCCGCGCCGGACGGCGTGAACCGCCCCTGCGTGCGAGAGACACCAGCGCCCCCACGAAGAGGACTCCGATCACCGCCAGGATGATGCCGACGATCATGGCGCCACCCTCCTTCCGTTTCCCCCGAAGCGGCCCCCCGTGGGCGCCTCGCTCTTGCGTGACCGGGAGATGCCCGTCCGCCACGCGCGCCAAAGCAGAGTTGAGGAACTCCAGAGCTTCGGCGCAGGATGACCGGCATGACCTCCAGCGCGCGCCCCCTCCTCAACCGCCGGCTCGCCGAGTTCGGGACGACGATCTTCGCCGAGATGTCGGCCCTGGCCCTGAGCACCGGGGCCATCAACCTCGGGCAGGGCTTCCCCGACACCGACGGCCCCGAGGAGGTCAGGGAGGCGGCCGTGCGGGCGCTGCGGGACGGCCGCGGCAACCAGTACCCGCCGGGCCCCGGCGTGCCCGAGCTGCGCACCGCGATCGCCGCCCACCAGCAGCGCCGCTACGGCCTGTCCTTCGACCCGGACACGGAGGTCCTGGTCACCGCGGGCGCCACCGAGGCCATCGCCGCCGCCCTGCTGGCGCTGGTGGAGCCCGGCGACGAGGTGGTCGCCCTGGAGCCGTACTACGACTCCTACGCGGCGTGCGTCGCGATGGCGGGCGGGCGCCGGGTGCCGGTGACCCTGCGCGCGGACGTGGCGGAGGGCCGTTTCCGGCTCGATCTCGACGAGCTGCGCGCCGCCGTCACCGACCGCACCCGGCTGCTGCTGGTCAACACCCCGCACAACCCGACCGGCACGGTCCTCACCCGCGCGGAGCTGGCCGCGATCGCCGAGCTGGCGGTGGAGCGGGACCTGCTGGTGGTGACGGACGAGGTGTACGAGCACCTGGTCTTCGACGACGCCGAGCACGTGCCGCTGGCGGCGTTCCCGGGGATGCGCGAGCGCACGGTGACGATCTCGTCCGCCGGCAAGACGTTCTCGTTCACGGGCTGGAAGGTCGGCTGGGTGACGGCGGCCCCGGAGCTGGTCACGGCCGTCCGCTCGGCGAAGCAGTACCTGACGTACGTCTCGGCGGGCCCGTTCCAGTACGCGGTCGCCGAGGCGCTGGCGCTGCCCGAGTCGTACTTCACGGACTTCCGCGACGACCTGCTGGCCAAGCGGAACCTGCTGGCGGCGGGCCTGGAGGAGGCCGGGTTCCGGGTGTTCCGGCCCTCGGGCACGTACTTCGTCACCACCGACATCCGCCCCCTCGGCGAGACGGACGGCACCGCCTTCTGCCGCGCCCTGCCCGGACGCGCGGGCGTCGTCGCCATCCCCAACGCGGTCTTCTACGACCACCGCGACCAGGGCGCCCCGTTCGTCCGCTTCGCGTTCTGCAAGCGCACCGAGGTGCTGGCAGACGCCACGGAACGGCTCCGCGAGGCGTTCCTTCGCTGACCAGCGTCACACAGCGCGGGTCGCCGGTATTCCTTCGTCAGCGGACGTCTGCCTCGGGCTCCGGGCACGGGAGTTCGTCCAGATCGAGGGTGAAGGTGCGGCCGTCGGCCAGGGGGATGGGAAGCTTGCCCGTGCCGTACCTGTGCGTGTGTGCCGCGATGTAACCGGTGATCATCGGCGGGGAAGTCGATGCACGACCTGCCGGCCGCCTTCCGCCGCGCCCTGCCCGCACGCGCGGGCGTCGCCGCCCATCCCCGACGCGGTCTCGGTGCGGCGGCTCAAGGGCGTCGCGGGCGGCTGACGCGCGAGGCGGCCGGGGAAGGCCCGAAAAGGCAGACGGCGCGTACAGCGCGCACCGTGTGCGTGCGCGCCGACGCGCCGTGCGAGGCCGCTCGAGCGGGACTACTCGTCGTCCTCGGGCTTCTCCGCCTCGTTGATCTCCTGCTCCAGGCCGAGCTGCTCGACGAGCCACTTGTCGAACTCGATCGCGGCACGCACCCAGCTGACCGTCGAGGAGACGAAGTGCTCCAGGCTCACGCCCATGCCGATCAGCATCTGGGCCTCGCCGATGAGGCGGACCGTGCCGTCGTCGTGGGTGTGGCTGTAGACCTTGGGCCACAGGGTGCGGCGGTTCCAGTCGTCGATGGACTCGAGGATCTGCGGCTTGGCCTCGATCTCGTGGGGCCGGTCGTAGAACGTCCGCACGGAGAAGACCTGCTGGTCTCCCTCTCCACGGAACATGAAGTAGGTGCGGAACTGCTCCCACGGCGCCGCGAGGTCTCCCTCGTCGTCGACGACGTACTTGAGCTCCATCTGGTCGAGGAGCTGCTTCACGAGGTCCTGATCCGGGACGACGGGGCCCGCCGGTCCTTGGGGCTGCGGCTCGGGCTGGCCCCCGAAGTTCGGAATCGAGGACGGGTCGATGGTCACCGTGAATTTCCCTTCGTACGGATTCCGCCATCCTCTCCCATGCGGGGAGGGGGGTGGCAAGCCCCGACGGACCGTGTCAGCCGATGGCTGACAGGATCCGGTCAACCGCAACCTCCGGGTGCCGCGGCCCGTCTCCCCCAGCGGTGGACGGAGGGGCGGTGGCCATGGCGGCGACGGACCGAGGGCGTACCCGGTGGGGGTTGATCCTGCCGTTCCTGGCAGTGCCGGTGCTCGTACTCGGGTTCCTCGTCATCGGCCTTTTCATGTGCGCCCGGCCGGAGGAGAACGGGGACGACCGTGCCGGCCCGGCGGCCACGGTCCCCTGCGCCGAGGCCCTGGCCTTCGGCGGCGCCCGGCGGCCTGCGAGCGCCGGGGTGCGGGGCTGCACGGTGCAGCGGGGCATCGACACCGCGTACACGGCGGTGCTGCTGATGCCCCGCGAGGACGTGCGCGGCTGGCTGCGCACGACCTACCCGGACGCCCCGGCACCACGCACGGGCGGCTCCTGCGGGGCGCTCTGCCTCGACGTGACCCACGGGGAGGGCCTGCCGGGCACCGCCGGGGCACACGTCGTCCAGGTGCGGGTGGAGTACGTGAACGCCGGGAGGGCGCGGGTGCGCTTCTCGGCGTTCACGATGTGACGCCCCGCCGCCCTACAGCGTCTTGCCCGTGGCCGGGCCCACCAGGAGCCCCTCCTCGAAGCGGTCCACGCGGACCGTGTCGCCGTCCTTGATCTCCCCGGAGAGGATCTCCTTGGCGAGGCGGTCGCCGATGGCCGACTGGACGAGCCGCCGCAGCGGCCGGGCCCCGTAGGCCGGGTCCAGGCCCTCCTCGGCGAGCCAGGCCAGGGCCTCCGGTGTGATGTCGAGGGTCAGACGCCGTTCGGCGAGGCGCTTGGCCAGGCGGTCGATCTGGAGCCTGGCGATGCGCTCCAGCTCCGGCTTGGTCAGCGCGGCGAAGACGACCAGGTCGTCCAGGCGGTTGAGGAACTCCGGCTTGAAGGAGCTGCGCACCACCTCCAGCACCTGTTCCTTCTTCTCCGCCTCGCTGGTGATCGGGTCGACCAGGAACTGACTGCCCAGGTTCGACGTCAGCACCAGGATCGTGTTGCGGAAGTCGACCGTGCGGCCCTGCCCGTCCGTGAGGCGCCCGTCGTCCAGCACCTGGAGCAGGATGTCGAAGACCTCGGGGTGGGCCTTCTCGACCTCGTCCAGCAACACGACCGAGTACGGCCGCCTGCGCACGGCCTCGGTGAGCTGGCCGCCCTCCTCGTAGCCGACGTATCCGGGCGGGGCGCCGACCAGCCGGGCCACGCTGTGCTTCTCGCTGTACTCCGACATGTCGATGCGGACCATCGCCCGCTCGTCGTCGAAGAGGAAGTCGGCGAGAGCCTTGGCGAGTTCGGTCTTGCCGACGCCGGTGGGGCCGAGGAAGAGGAAGGACCCGGTGGGGCGGTCGGGGTCGGCGATCCCGGCGCGGGAGCGGCGTACGGCGTCGGACACCGCGCGCACGGCCTCGCTCTGGCCGATGAGCCGCTTGCCCAGCTCGTCCTCCATGCGCAGCAGCTTCTGCGTCTCGCCCTCCAGCAGCCGCCCGGCGGGGATGCCGGTCCAGGAGGCGACGACGTCGGCGATGTCGTCGGCGCCGACCTCCTCCTTGACCATGGTGTCCTTGGCGACCTCCTCCTCCGCCTCGGAGGCGGCCTCCAGGTCGCGTTCCAGCGCGGGGATCTCGCCGTAGAGCAGCTTGGAGGCGGTGTCGAAGTCGCCGTCGCGCTGGGCCCGCTCGGCCTGGCCGCGCAGTTCGTCGAGGCGTTCCTTCAGCTCACCGACGCGGTTGAGGGACTGCTTCTCCTTCTCCCAGCGGGCGGTGAGGCCGCGCAGCTCCTCCTCCTTGTCGGCGAGGTCGCGGCGCAGCTTCTCCAGGCGCTCGCGGGAGGCCGCGTCGGTCTCCTTGCCGATCGCCAGCTCCTCCATCTTCAGCCGGTCGACGGCGCGCTGGAGTTCGTCGATCTCGACGGGCGAGGAGTCGATCTCCATGCGCAGCCGGGAGGCGGCCTCGTCGACGAGGTCGATGGCCTTGTCGGGCAGGAAGCGGGAGGTGATGTACCGGTCGGAGAGGGTGGCGGCGGCGACCAGCGCGCTGTCGGCGATCTGCACCTTGTGGTGGGCCTCGTAGCGGCCCTTGAGCCCGCGCAGGATGGCGATGGAGTCCTCGACGGACGGTTCCGCCACCAGGACCTGCTGGAAGCGGCGCTCCAGCGCCGGGTCCTTCTCGATCCGCTCGCGGTACTCGTCCAGCGTGGTCGCGCCGACCATGCGCAGCTCGCCGCGGGCCAGCATGGGCTTGAGCATGTTGCCGGCGTCCATGGCGGAGTCGCCGCCGGCACCGGCTCCGACGACGGTGTGCAGCTCGTCGATGAAGGTGATGATCTGCCCGTCGGAGTCCTTGATCTCGGCCAGGACGGTCTTCAGGCGCTCCTCGAACTCGCCGCGGTACTTGGCGCCCGCGACCATCGCGCCCAGGTCGAGCGCGACGAGCCGCTTGTCCTTCAGCGACTCGGGCACGTCGCCCTTGACGATCCGCTGGGCGAGCCCCTCGACGACGGCGGTCTTGCCGACGCCGGGCTCGCCGATCAGCACGGGGTTGTTCTTGGTCCGGCGCGACAGCACCTGCACCACGCGGCGGATCTCCTGGTCCCGGCCGATGACCGGGTCGAGCTTGCCCTCGCGCGCGGCGGCGGTGAAGTCGGTCCCGAACTTCTCCAGGGCCTTGTACTGGCCCTCGGGGTCGGCCGTGGTCACCCGGCGCTGGCCCCGGGTCTTCTGGAAGGCGGCCTGGAGCTTCCTGGCGTCGGCCCCCTGCCGGGACAGCACCTCGCCGGCCGCGCCGCCCTTGGCGGCGATGCCGATGAGCAGGTGCTCCGTGGAGAGGTACTCGTCCCCCAGGTCCTTGGCGCGGGCCTGCGCGTCGGCGACGACGGCGAGCATCTCGCGGTTGGGCTGGGGCGGCGCGACGGTCGACCCGGTCACGCTGGGCAGCCCGGCGAGCACGCGCTCGGCGCCGGAGCGCACGGCGGCCTGGTCGGCGTCGACCGCGGCGAGCAGGTCGGTGATGTTCTCGTTGTCCTGCCCCTGGAGCAGTGCGAGGAGCAGGTGGGCGGGCGTGAGGTCGGGGTGGCCCTCGGTCACGGCCCGGTTGCTGGCAGCGTTGATCGCGTCCCGGCTCCGGTTGGTCAGCTCGGCGTCCACGTTCGCGTTCTCCTCCTTGCACTGACCCGAACGACTTACACAAAGTTGAGTCTACGGCACTCAAGGACATCCCGGGGAGGGTGCGGGGGTTAAGTTCCGGGCCATGGCGACCAAGTACTCCGTCGACCCGGGTGCCCCGGACCCGTCGTATCTCGGCTTCTGGCGGGAACGGCACCTGTGCACCCTGACGACGCTCCGCCCGGACGGCACTCCGCACGTGGTACCCGTCGGCGTCACCTACGACCCCGCCGCCCGGCTCGCCCGGGTGATCACGAACCGGACCAGTGCCAAGGTGCGGCACGTGCTGGCCGCCGGGGACGAGGGGGCGGCGGTCGCGGTCTGCCAGCTGGAGGGCCGGCGCTGGGCGACACTGGAGGGCCGGGCGTTCGTCCGCACGGAACCGGAGCGGGTGGCGGAGGCGGAGCGCCGCTACGCGGAGCGCTACGGACGGACCCCGTCACCGAATCCGTCGCGCGTGGTCATCGAGATCAAGCTGACGCGCGCACTGGGACGCGGTTGAGCGAAGTGAACATCCACACCGGTGATCGATTGGTTCCGGCCACTCGTGGGCCGGCCCGATACCGGGAAATGCCCCCACAAACTGCAGCGGCGTCACCGTGTTCAGGTCACGGTGACGCCGCTGCGGGGGGAAGCACCTGAGCGATCTGTTACGACGGGGGAATCGCGTCAGGCACTGCGGGGGGTGGCAGAGATGGTCCGCGGGACAGGGGAGTCGGCCTCCACCTGCTGATGGTCCCGCTGGTCCAGGTTCACAAAGATCATTCCGTACCGCACGGCACATCGCACTGGCTGCGGCGCCCCCCGAGGCCGCCGCAGACACCGGTACGCCCGTACGTCTCCGTCCTCGTCCCGCGTGACGACGACCGGCTCACCGAACACGGTCACCATCAGCGAGTCACCGCTGTGGGGGATGGCGGTGACCAGGTCGATGAAGTGCCAGCCGGAGCGGTAGGCGGTCGCCATTTCACGGCGGAAGGAGCGGTCGTCGGGTGGAGTGGTCACGGTCGGCTCCCCGCCCCGTCGACCCCGGGGTTCGGCCACTGGGTGTTGTCAGCGACTGCCGCGTTCACCGCCACCGCCGGCCACTGCGTGTTCGCCCGAGTTCCGCTCTCCTCATCGGAGAAGCCGCTCAGTGCAACGAGCGCTACGACGGCGGAGAAGGCGGCGACAAGCACCGAGCGAAGCATTTTGTTACGCATAGTCGGCTTCGTCCTCACTTGAAGGTCCCCTTTTCCCCCGTCGAGTACGACGATGGCTCATTCGGGCACGTCATGGCCACACAATCGATGCATCATGTTCCTGCATGTTCAGGACCCTGGGGGGTGGAGATTTGGCAACGAATCCGACAAGAGAGACACATCCCCATGCGATGACCCAGTGGTGCGAGGAGGGCGGCCGTCTGTATGCCGCCGCTCTGCGTACCGGACGTATCGCCCGGGCGGAAGTGGCGTCGGCGCCCTGCCTGGTGGAATTCGACCTGCTCCACCCCGATCCGGACGACCCCGACTGGCTGCGTCCGGTGCCGCCGGTCATCGCCCTGTCCCGGCAACTCGGCCCGCTGGAGAGCGAGATCGCCGAGCGCAGGCGCCAGGCCGTGAACCTGGCGGAGACCTTCCAGCCGTTCATGGCCATGGGTACCCACACGGCGTCCAGTGACTCCATCACGGTGCTCGAGGGCGGGGAACGCATCAACGCCGCGCTCAACCTGGCCACCGCCCAGTGCCAGGCGGAACTCCTGACGGTCCAGCCCAGTGATCGTGTCTCCGAACGCAGCCTGCTGCGAAGCCTCGAACGGGACAAGCCCCTGATCGAGCGGGGCGTCAAGGTCCGGAGTCTGTACCAGCACACCGCTCGGTACAACCCCGAGAAACTGGCCTATGTGGCCCGGCTCTCCGAGGGGAAGGTGGAGTACCGCACCATCGACGAACTGGTCGAGCGCCTGATCATCTGCGACGAGGCGGTCGCCTTCATCCCCGCGCGCGACGACCAGCAGGTCGCCCTGGAGCTGCGCCACCCCGGGCTCGTGCGCTACCTGATCAAGGTCTTCGAGTACCTCTGGGACCGTGCGGTGCCCATGAGCGCGGGCGCGCCCTACGAGGCGGCCTCCGACGGCCTCACCCAGATCCAGCACTCCATCGCCAAGCTCCTGGTGGAGGGCCACGTGGACGAGGCCATCGCCCGCCGCCTCGGCATGAACGTCCGCACCTGCCGGGCCCACATAGCCAAGCTGGCGTCGGCCCTTGGCAGCGGCAGCCGGGCCCAGCTCGGCTATCTCATCGCCCAGTCGGGCATCCTGCAGCAGGACCACTGAGCAGGGGGAAGCCCAGCCAGGCCCGACTCGGGTGTCTCATCGGGCGGTCCGCGATCCTCGACCCGGAACTCCGACCGGCCGGGCGGCCGCCGAGGGCGGGGGTCCGTCCAGGCCCGCCTGGGCGATGCGCACGCCCAGTTGCGTACGGCTCGCCGCCCCCAGCGTCTCCGACAGCCGCGCGATGTGCGCCCGGCAGGTACGGACGCTGATCCCCAGGCGCTCCGCGATCACCGCGTCCTGGTGGCCCTCCGCGAGCAGCGCCGCGATCGACTGCTCCCGGTGGGAGATGCCCTCGATGCCCGTGTCGGGGAGCGGGGTTGTCAACGGGATCGCGAGGCGCCACAGTCGCTCGAAGACCGTGACCAGGTACTCGATCAGCGCGGGATGGCGCAGCTCCAGTGCCATCGTGCGGTCGGTGTTGGCGGGGATGAACGCCACCGTCCGGTCGAACAGGATCAGCCGGTCGATGACCTCGTCCAGGGTGCGCGCCTCGACCGCGTCGCCCATCAGCTCCAGGTACGTGAGCAACCCCTGCCCGTGCCGGGCGACATGGGTGTACAGGTCCCGCATCCGCACCCCGCGGCCCCGCAGCGCCAGCGCCCGGTGCAGCCCCTCGGACAGCTCCGCCTCGCGTCGGATGCCGCCCGGCTGCACCGTGAGCACCTCGGTCGTGCACGCCTGCGTCGCCTCGTCCATCGCGGCCTGGATCCGGGCGAGTCCGTCGAGGACGCGGATCGCCGGGCCCTCCGCGGCCGCCGCGGCCGGCTGCACCTGGCGGCCCAGCCCGGCGTACCACTCGAACGCGGCCACGGCCGAGCCCACCCGCCGCTGGCTCGCGCTGACCTCGTCGAACATCCCGCGCAGCAGCCGGGTCATCACCTCCTGCGGAGAGGTCGGCACCAGCCAGTCCATGTCGTCCGGATCCGGGTGCAGCAGGGCGAGTTCCAGCAGGCAGGGCACCGGCTCCGCGTCACGGCGCGCGACCCGGCCCCGCCGTACGGCCCGGGAATACACGCGATCCCCGGCCTCGCACAGTCGGTCGGCACCGTGAGGATGCTCTTCCGTCCCGTGCCCGGCCATCGCCCATCCCACCCCCGGTCGCGCCGTCTTCCGCAGCTTCCGCAGCGCAACTATGCGCGGCCGGGACCTGCTCCGCAACACGGCTCCCCCGGGCCCGAGTTCCTTTTCGCGCCGGTCGGTCCGTGAATCCGCTCGCTGCCACCCGAGCGGTCGCCGCACGCGGGGGGTGCCGTGCCCGCGGCCGGTGTGCGACCTTTTGTGATCACGGGACGGGCCCGTCCGCCCGGCGAGGGGGAGAGATGAACGACCCGGGGGAAGCGGCAGGCCTTCGGCGCCTGCCCGCCGTCGACGCGCTGCGGGGCTTCGCCCTGCTGGGCATCCTGGTGGTCAACAGCGCGCAGATGATGAGCCCTTGGGAGGCGGAGGGGTTCCGCGACCCCGGGGCGGCGCCCGTGGACCACCTGGCCGTCTGGCTGGTGACGGCGCTGGCGTCGAGCAAGTTCTACCTGCTGTTCTCGTTCCTGTTCGGCTACAGCTTCACGCTGCAGGCCGTCTCCGCCGAGCGGGACGGCGCGAGCATCACCGCGCGCTTCCTGCGCCGCTCCCTGGGCCTGGTGCTCCTCGGCCTGGCGCACGCCGTCCTGCTGTACACCGGCGACATCCTCCTGACCTACGGCCTGCTGGGCCTGGTGCTGTTGTGGGCGCGGCGGACCGCACCGGCCACGGCCGTGAAGGCCGCCGCCTGGATCTACGGCGTGTTCGGCGCCCTCCTCGTCGCACTGGGGGCGCTCACCACGGCGGTGGACGCGCGGGAGCCGGTGCCGCACGGGGTGATCGCCGAGGCCGTGGCGGCCTACCGCGGCACCGCCGGCACGGTCGTGCGGGAGAACCTGGACCGGCTGCCGCTCACCCTCGTCGCCGCGCTGCTCATGGCTCCGGGCGTGCTCGCGGCCTTCTTCCTCGGTCTGGCGGCGGGCAAGCGGCGCCTGCTCGCTCCCGGCGGGGTGGGCCGCGCCCGGCTGCGGCGGACGGCCACCGCGGGACTGGCCGTCGGAGTCCCGGGGGCGGCCTTCTTCGCCTGCGCCGCCCAGGGGCCGCTGGACGACCGCTGGCACCTTCTGGGCGTCGGCGTGGGCACCCTGACGGCGCCGGCCCTGTCGGCCGCGTACGCGTGCCTGCTGCTGCTCCTGCTGGACTCCCCGCGGGGAGACCGCGTGCGGCGGCTCTTCGCCCCGGCGGGCCGCCTCGCGCTGACGAACTACCTCGGGCAGTCCCTGGTCGTCATGTGCGTGGCGACGGCGTACGGCCTGTCCCTGTACGGGCGCCTGGGAGCGGCCGCCGTGCTGCTGCTCGCCCTCGCCGTGTACGCGCTCCAGCTGGCCCTCAGCACGGCGTGGCTGCGGCGCTTCCGGCACGGGCCCGCCGAGTGGCTGCTCCGGGCTCTCACCCTGGCGGGACGCCCGGGACGCCCGGGACGCCCCCGCGCCCCGCGGACACCGGAACCGGCTAGTTGAGGCCGGCCGCCTCGCACGCCGCCTTGTACTTGGCCGTGCAGATGTCCGACACCTTGTAGATGTCGTCGGCCACGACGGTGTCCGCGATGTTCTTCTTGGTCAGCGCGACCACCGGCACGAGCTGGGCCGGGATGCCCTTGTGGGTGGGGCTGTCGACCTTGTCGCGGGTGAGGGCGGCGAACTGGATGTCGCGGCCCTGGACCTTGGCGACGGCCATCTCCGCGGCGCTCTCCGCCTCCTGCGGGTACGACTTGTAGACGCTCATGTACTGCTCGCCGGCGAGGATCCGCTGCACGGCCGCGAGTTCCGCGTCCTGGCCGGTGATCGGCGGCAGGTCGGTCACGCCCGCGGCCTGAAGGGCCTTGACGATGCCGCCGGCCATGCCGTCGTTGGCCGAGTACACGGCGGCGATGTTGTCCTTGCCGATCTTCGCGATCGCCTCGGCCATGTTGGCCTGGGCGTTCTCCGGCTTCCAGTCCTTGGTGTCGAAGGACTGCGCGATCGTCACCTTGCCGTTCAGCTCGGACATCGCCCCGGCCTTGAACTGCTTGGCGTTGGGGTCCGTCGGCGAGCCGTTCATCATGACGATCTTGTCGGACAGGCTCGCGTTCTCGCCGATGGCCTCCAGCAGGGTGCGCCCCTGGACCTCACCGACCAGTTCGTTGTCGAAGGAGATGTACGCCTCGATCGGGCCCTCGGCCAGCCGGTCGTAGGCGATGACCGGGATGCCGGCCTCCTTGGCCTTCTTCACACTGTCCGCGATGGCGTGCGAGTCGACCGCGTCCAGCAGGATCACGTCGACCCGGTCGTCGATCATCTGCTGCATCTGGCCGGCCTGCTTGGCGGCGCTGGCCTCGGCGTTGGCGTACTCGACGCGGCCCTTGTCGTTGGTGAGGGACTCGACCTTCCGCTTGATGATCGGGTAGTCGAAGTTCTCGTAGCGCGTGTTGGCCTTCTCCGGCAGCAGCAGGCCCACGGTGATGTCGTTGCCCTTGGTCGGGCTCGCGTCGTCACTGCTCCCGGTCGCGTTGAGCACGCCGCAGCCGGCGAGCGAGAGGGAGATCGTGGCGGCGGCCACGGATATGGCGATACGACGACGCATGCGGGGCTCACTTCGCGTGTGATTCGGACGTGGGCACAGCATTACGGCCCATGTGTCTGAAAAGACAACGCGGACGCGCCCCCCAGCGTCAAGCGGAACCACTTAACGAGATGGCAACACCACGCTCCGCAGCAGTTGTGAAGACTCTGCGGAATCATCTTCAAGTGCCCTGCACCACAGGGTCATCGGCGGGTGGCCGGAGAAAACGCCACAAGGCACGCGAAAGGGACCGGGAGTCAACTCCCGGTCCCTTCCCCGTGCTTTCGCGGGCGCTGCCGCGTCAGTCGGACTGCTGCTGCCGTTTCGGCCGCCACACCACCAGCGCGCTGGTCTGCTGCACCTCCTGGTACGGCACCAGGTCCCGGCGGTACGACGCGTGCACCGCCGCCTCGCGCTGGCGCATGGCCGCCGCGGCGCCGTCGAGCGCGTCCTCCAGCTCGGCCACCCGGGCCTGGAGGGCCGCGACCTGGTTCTCCAGTTCGATGATGCGCTTGATTCCGGCCAGGTTGATGCCCTCGTCCTGCGACAACTGCTGCACCTGCCGGAGCAGTTCGATGTCGCGGGCCGAGTAGCGGCGGCCCCGGCCGGCGGTGCGGTCGGGGGACACCAGGCCCAGACGGTCGTACTGGCGCAGGGTCTGCGGGTGCAGGCCGGACAGCTGGGCCGCCACCGAGATGACGTAGACCGGGGTTTCCTCGGTCAGTTCATACGGGTTGCGTCGACGACCGTCCATCTGACTCATGCTCCCTTCGCGGCCTGGAACAGCTCCGCCCGCGGATCCTCACCCGCGGTCGCCTCGCGATACGCCTCGAGTGCGTCACGAGCCTTCCCCGTCAGGTCCTTCGGGACACTCACCTCGACGGTGACCAGGAGGTCGCCGCGGGTGCCGTCCTTGCGGACCGCGCCCTTGCCCCGGGCGCGCATCGTACGGCCGTTCGGCGTGCCGGGGGGCAGCTTCAGCGTGACGGGCGGGCCGCCCAGCGTCGGCACCCGGACCTCGCCGCCGAGGGCCGCCTCCGTGAAGGTGACCGGGACGGTGACGGTGAGGTTGTCGTCCTTGCGGCCGAACACCGGGTGGGAGTCGACGTGCACGACCACGTACAGGTCGCCCGCCGGGCCGCCGCGCTCGCCCGGCGCGCCCTTGCCGCGCAGCCGGATCCGCTGGCCGTCGCTGACGCCCGCCGGGATGCGCACCTGCATGGTCCGCGAGGACTTGGCCCGGCCGCTGCCCTTGCAGACGTCGCAGGGGGTCTCGGCGATCAGGCCGCGGCCCTTGCAGTCCGGGCAGGGGTCGGTGAGGGAGAAGCCGCCGCCGCTGCCCCGGGCGACCTGCCCGGTGCCGACGCAGGTCGGGCACACGCGCGGCGTGCCGTTCTTGTCGCCGGTGCCCGAACAGGCCTTGCAGGGCGACTGCGAGGACATCCGCAGCGGGACGGTCGCGCCCTCGATGGCCTCGGTGAAGCTGAGCGTCACCTCGGACTCGATGTCCTGGCCGCGCCGGGGCTGCGTACGCGTCCCCGGGCCGGCGCCGCCCCGGTTGAACAGGCCCCCGAAGACGTCACCGAGTCCGCCGCCGAAGCCGCCGGCGCCCTGGCCCCCCTGGGCGCCCCCGAAGAGGTCGCCCAGGTCGAAGTTGAAGGAGCCGCCCGCGCCGCCGGGCCCCGGGCGGAAGCCGCCGTTGCCGAAGAGGGCGCGCGCCTCGTCGTACTCCTTGCGCTTCTTGGGGTCACCGAGGACGTCGTTGGCCTCGGAGATCTCCTTGAAGCGCTCCTCGGCCTTGACGTTTCCCTTGTTGGCGTCCGGGTGGAACTCGCGGGCGAGCTTCCGGTACGCCTTCTTGATCTCGGCCTCGGTGGCGTCCTTGGGGACGCCGAGGACCTTGTAGTAGTCCTTCTCGATGAAGTCCTTGGTGCTCATCCTCGACGCCCCTCCTTCCCTTCGTCCACGTCAGCCCTCGTCCGGGCCACCGCTCTCCTTGTCGTCGGCTTCGGCGGACTCCTCCGCCTTGACCGTCTGTGCCCCCGGCTGGGGCTCGGCCACCGCCACCCGCGCGGGGCGGATGGTGCGCTCGCCGATCCGGTACCCGGGCTGCAGAATCGCCACGCAGGTCGTCTCGGTGACGTCCGGCGCGTAGCTGTGCATCAGGGCCTCGTGGATCGTCGGGTCGAAGGGCTCGCCCTCCTTGCCGAACTGCTGCAGGCCCATCTTCGCCGCGGTGCTCTCCAGCGACTCGGCGACGGACTTGAAGCCGCCCACCAGTTCGCCGTGTTCGCGTGCGCGGCCGATGTCGTCGAGCACGGGCAGGAGCTCGGTCAGGAGGTTCGCGATGGCGATCTCCTTGACCGCGATCCGGTCGCGCTCGACCCGGCGGCGGTAGTTCTGGTACTCGGCCTGGAGCCTCTGCAGGTCCGCGGTGCGCTCACCGAGGGCGGTGCGCACCTGGTCCAGCTGGGCCACCAGACCGGGGTCCTGGCCCGTGTCCCCGGCCGGGGCCGCCTTCTCCTCCGGGGAGGAGGAGGCGGCCTTCGGCTCGGCGTCGTCGGAGGTGGCGCCGGAAGGGACGTCGGGCTGCTGCTCGTCGAAGCCCGGGGTCTCCTCCGTCACGCGGCACCGTCCTTCCGGTCCTCGTCGACGATCTCGGCGTCGACGACGTCGTCGTCGGCCTTGGCGTCACCGGCGCCCGCGCCGGCTCCGGCGGAGGCACCGCCGGCGGCCTGGGCGCCCTGGGCGTCGGCGTACATGGCCTGGCCCAGCTTCTGGGAGACGGCCGCGACCTTCTCCGTGGCGGTGCGGATCTCGGCCGTGTCCTCGCCCTTGAGCTTCTCCTTCAGCTCGGCGACGGCCTCCTCGACCTCGGTCTTGATCTCGCCCGGGACCTTGTCCTCGTTGTCCTTGAGGAACTTCTCGGTCTGGTAGACGAGCTGCTCGCCCTGGTTGCGGGTCTCGGCGGCCTCGCGGCGCTTGTGGTCCTCCTCCGCGTAGCGCTCGGCCTCCTCGCGCATGCGGTCGACCTCGTCCTTCGGCAGCGAGGAGCCGCCGGTGACGGTCATCTTCTGCTCCTTGCCCGTGCCCAGGTCCTTGGCGGTCACGTGCATGATGCCGTTGGCGTCGATGTCGAAGGACACCTCGATCTGCGGGACGCCGCGGGGCGCCGGGGGCAGACCGGTCAGCTCGAACATCCCGAGCTTCTTGTTGTACGCCGCGATCTCGCGCTCGCCCTGGTAGACCTGGATCTGCACGGACGGCTGGTTGTCCTCGGCGGTGGTGAAGATCTCGGACCGCTTGGTCGGGATCGTCGTGTTCCGCTCGATGAGCTTGGTCATGATGCCGCCCTTGGTCTCGATGCCGAGGGACAGCGGGGTGACGTCGAGGAGCAGGACGTCCTTGACCTCGCCCTTGAGGACACCGGCCTGCAGGGCGGCGCCGATGGCGACGACCTCGTCCGGGTTGACGCCCTTGTTGGCGTCCTTGCCGCCGGTCAGCTCCTTGACGAGCTCGGCGACGGCGGGCATGCGGGTCGAGCCGCCGACCAGGACGACGTGGTCGATCTCGCTGATGGAGATGCCGGCGTCCTTGATGACGTTGTGGAACGGCGTCTTGCAGCGCTCCAGCAGGTCCGCGGTCAGCTGCTGGAACTGGGCGCGGGTGAGCTTCTCGTCGAGGTGCAGGGGGCCCTCGGCGGAGGCGGTGATGTAGGGCAGGTTGATCGAGGTCTCGGTGGACGAGGACAGCTCGATCTTCGCCTTCTCGGCGGCCTCGCGCAGACGCTGCAGGGCCATCTTGTCCTTGCCCAGGTCCACGCCGTGGCCGGACTGGAACTGCTGGACCAGGTAGTCGACGATGCGCTGGTCCCAGTCGTCACCACCGAGGTGGTTGTCACCGTTGGTGGCCTTCACCTCGACGACGCCGTCGCCGATCTCCAGCAGCGAGACGTCGAACGTACCGCCACCGAGGTCGAAGACCAGGATGGTCTGGTCGTCCTTGTCGAGGCCGTACGCCA
This sequence comes from Streptomyces sp., assembly GCF_031181705.1. Lineage (GTDB taxonomy): Bacteria > Actinomycetota > Actinomycetes > Streptomycetales > Streptomycetaceae > Streptomyces. Next base: position 3,219 of record NZ_JAPSKN010000077.1, on the reverse strand, counting down.
GCGCGGCGGCGGTCGGCTCGTTGACGATGCGCAGCACGTTCAGGCCGGCGATCTCGCCGGCCTCCTTCGTGGCCTGGCGCTCGGAGTCGTTGAAGTACGCCGGGACGGTGATGACCGCGTCGGTCACCTTCTCGCCCAGGTAGGCCTCGGCGTCCCGCTTCAGCTTCTGCAGCACGAAGGCGCTGATCTGCTGCGGGTTGAAGGGCTTCCCGTCGAGCTCGATCTTCCAGTCCGTGCCCATGTGGCGCTTGACGGAGCGGATGGTCCGGTCCACGTTCGTGACCGCCTGGCGCTTGGCGACCTCGCCGACCAGCACCTCACCGTTCTTCGCGAAGGCGACGACGGACGGCGTGGTCCTGGCGCCCTCGGCGTTGGTGATGACGGTGGGCTCGCCGCCCTCCAGAACGCTGACGACGGAGTTAGTCGTGCCCAGGTCGATGCCGACCGCACGTGCCATGGTTGATTCCTCCAGCTGACTTGAGTGGAACGGACTCAAGTGTGCACGACGGTTCCCACCCGGTCAACAGAGCTGAGTCGACCGGGCTCAAGTCTTATCCGTTCCTTACACGCAACGAGGCTCCGACCTGCGGCGATACTGAGCGTCGACCGGCGTACACAGGAACACGGAAGAGGGCCAACACCACCACCAGCGCCCCGCCCACCACCCACCACAGGGCGCCGCCGCCCACCCGTTCGGCGTGCGCGAGCACCCCGACGAGCACGCCGGACAACGCCGCGAAACCCAGCAGCAGGGTGACGCCCGGCACGGTCAGCCCCAGTCGCCGCAGCCGGTGTCCGAGGTGGTCGGGCCCGCTGCGGACGACGGGCCGCCCGCCCAGCCGCCGCGCCAGCAGCACCAGGACGGCGTCCGCGCTCGCCAGGGCCGTCAGCGCGAAGAGCACCCCCGCGCTCTCCCCGAGCCCGAACCCGGCCCGGACGTGCACCAGGCCGAGGGCGATCACGAACCCCGCCGACATGGCCCCGCAGCTGCCCAGGCCCACGCGCGCGGGGTGCCAGTTGTGCAGCAGGAACCCGGTCAGCGCCGCGGCCAGCACGCTCATCAGCCCGGCGACCCCGTCCATGACGTCCACCGCCGCGCAGGCCGCCACCCCGAAGGCGGTGACCACCCCGGCCGTCCCCGCGAGCCCGTCGGCGTGGTCCAGCCCCCGGAAGGCGAAGGTCACCCCGACGGCCCAGACGACGGCGAGCAGCCCGGGCCCCACACCCGTCTCCCCGTACGGCACGACGCACGCGGCGGCCACGGCCGTACCGGCGGCCAGCACCCGCCGCCGCAGCCGCCACACGTCGTCGACGAGCCCGAGCAGGGCGACGGCGCCGCCGGCGACGAGCAGCCCGCCGGTCCCGCTCCCGGCGGCACCCCACTCCTTGACGCCGACCACGGCCCCGGTGACGACCACGACGGCCACTCCGCCGGACAACGGCACCTCCCGCTGCCGCCGCCGCTCGACCAGCCGCAGCCGCAGGGCGGGGATCCGCAGGGCGGCCGCGAGCAGGGCGGTGAGCAGGAGGGCGGTGGCGGCGGCAGCGATCCCGTAGAGCACGGATATAAGTTAGGCGTCACTATGACAATTCGGTACGAATAACACGACGGGATCGCGGCCGGATTCCGCACCGCTCCTGAGGCAACCCTCAGCGATTCAGATCACTGCCCATCCGGCTACAGTGCGGCGGAAGATAGGGGTAGTCTCAGACGGACTGCATAAGTTACCGCTTAGTAATTTCGGGGAACCCTCCATCGCGACAGGTCCCCCCGACGAAACCCTCGCAGGCCCGAGGAGCCCCCATGCAACTCGCCGCGATCATCGTGTCGCTGGTACTGACCGTGGTCGGCGTCGCGCTGCTCGCACGCGCGATCGGCCAGTTCGTCCGGTACTTCAGGCTGGGCCAGCCCGTGCCCGCCGGTACCCGGACCGACAACCCCTACCAGCGCAGCGTGACGTTGGTGAAGGAGTTCCTCGGCCACACGCGCATGAACCGGTGGGGCATCGTCGGCATCGCCCACTGGTTCGTCGCGATCGGCTTCCTGACGCTGCCGCCGACGATCATCACCGCGTACGGCCAGCTGTTCCAGGCCGACTGGACGCTGCCGGTGCTCGGCGGCTTCCTCCCGTACGAGCTCTACATCGAGTTCATCGCGGCCATGACGACCCTCGGCATCGCCACGCTGATGGTGATCCGCCTGCTGAACCTGCCGTCGCGCCCGGGGCGCAAGTCCCGCTTCGCCGGCTCGAAGATGGGCCAGGCGTACTTCGTCGAGTACGTCATCCTCACCATCGGCCTGGCCATCTACGTGCTGCGGGGCCTGGAGGGCGCGCTGCACCACGTGGACCACTACGAGCCCGCGTACTTCGCCTCGTACCCGCTGGTCCTGGCCTTCAACGGCCTGAGCGTCGCGGCGCTGCAGAACCTCGTCTACTTCTTCGCGATGATCAAGCTGGGCACGACCATGATCTGGATGATCACGGTCAGCCTGAACACCAACATGGGTGTGGCCTGGCACCGCTTCCTGGCGTTCCCGAACATCTGGTTCAAGCGTGAGGCGGCCGGCGGCACGGCCCTGGGCGCGCTGCAGCCGATGACCTCGGGCGGCAAGCCGATCGACTTCACCGACCCGGGCGACGACGACGTCTTCGGCGTCTCCCAGGTCGAGCAGTTCTCCTGGAAGGGCCTGCTGGACTTCTCCACGTGCACCGAGTGCGGCCGCTGCCAGTCGCAGTGCCCCGCGTGGAACACGGGCAAGCCGCTCTCCCCGAAGCTGCTGATCATGTCGCTGCGCGACCACGCGCACGCCAAGGCGCCGTACCTGCTGGCCGGCGGCGGCAAGACGATGGAGGGCGAGGAGAAGGCGCCCGCCGAGGCCCTCAAGGACGTCCCGGCGTCCGCGCTGGCGGAGGCCGAGCGCCCCCTGGTCGGCACGCTGGAGGACAACGGCGTCATCGACCCGGACGTCCTGTGGTCCTGCACCACCTGCGGTGCCTGCGTGGAGCAGTGCCCGGTGGACATCGAGCACGTCGACCACATCGTCGACATGCGCCGCTACCAGGTGATGATCGAGTCGGCGTTCCCGTCCGAGGCGGGCACGATGCTCAAGAACCTGGAGAAGAAGGGCAACCCCTGGGGCCTGGCGAAGAAGCAGCGCCTGGAGTGGCTCAAGGAGGTCGACTTCGAGGTCCCGGTCGTCGGCAAGGACATCGAGGA
>NZ_JAPSKN010000218.1 GCF_031181705.1 Streptomyces sp. | reverse complement strand
GCCGACCCAGCCGACCCGGCCGCTCCGGCCGACCGAGCCGACTTACTGGACGAGCGTGCCCAGCCCCGTCGGGCCGCTCCTGCTCACCGCCGCCCCGAGCGGCGAGCTGACCTCGCTGTCCGTGCCCGGGCAGAAGGGCGGTCGCGTGGTGCGCGACGACTGGCGGCGGGACCCCGGGCCCTTCCGCGCGGCACAGGAGCAGCTGGCCGCGTACTTCGCCGGGGAACTGAAGGAGTTCCGGCTGGCGTGGCGTGCCGAGGGCACCCCCTTCCGCGAGCGGGTGTGGGCCGCGCTGGACGACATCCCCTACGGCTCGACCGTCACGTACGGGGAGATCGCCCGGCGGATCGGGGCGCCCCGGGCGGCCGTGCGGGCCGTCGGCGGTGCGATCGGCGCGAATCCGCTGCTCGTGGTCCGCCCCTGCCACCGTGTGATCGGGGCCGACGGCACGCTGACCGGCTACGCGGGCGGCCTGGACCGCAAGGTGCGGCTGCTGGCGCACGAAGGGGTGCTCTGATCCCCGCCGCGAGACCGTCTCAGCCCCAGAGGACCGCGGCCAGCCACGCCGCCGCGATCAGCTGGCAGGTGAACAGTTCGGCCAGGATGCCGGACCCGCCCGAGCGCATCACGGTGCGCAGGGCGGACGAAGCCTCCGCGCGGCGGCCCAGCCGGACCCGTTCGAAGAGGTAGACGCCGGCCAGGAAGCCGGGGATCGCGCCGAGGACGGGGAGCAGGACGAAGCCGGCGGTGGAGCCCGCTCCCGCGCAGGCCAGCATGCGGCGGCTGGTGCGGTTCGCCCGCAGCCGCCTCGGCGGCAGCGCCCAGCGCACGCCCTGGGAGACGAGCATCAGGACCGTGGCACAGACCAGCACCCACCAGGCGACGGGCTGCGGGTCCTTCAGCGCCCACCACAGGACCGCGGCCCACACCAGCAGCGACCCCGGCACCGCGGGCACCAGCACTCCGCACAGGCCGAGCAGGATGACCAGCCCGACCAGCAGGAGGTCCCACACTCCCATCTGACCAGACTGCCGGAACACGCGAGAAGGCGCAGGTCAGCAGCGTGACCGGGGGCCAGACACGCAGGTCAGCCGCCCGCGGCCCGCGGGACGCCGGTATCGCATGACCGTTCTACGGCTCACTCGACGCGCCGGGTACGGCGGGGTGGCGGGCCGGATTTTTCCACAAGCCCCGTTTTCATCCCGCTCGTGCGGTGGACAATTACCGGCATGAGCCAGCAGGGGGGAAGGCCCACCGGTCACGAGGACGACTGGTGGGGGCAGTTGTACGACGACTCCACCGGCGACACGGGCCCCACACCGGCCCCCGATTCCCTGGACGACCGCTTCGCCTCGGCGGCGGGGACGGTGGGCGGCCCGGGGGAGACCGGGTCGGCCGGGGCGGAACCGGGGCCACCGGCGCCACCGGGGCGGTCCGCCGGCGTGGAGCCGACGGTTCCGGCGCCCCGGTCCGGAGCGGACGACGCACCGGGCACCCCGCGCCCCACGGGCGGTTCCCCGCAGCGGGCCCCGTGGGAACCACCACCCGCCCGGGCCACGGGCCCCGTGACCTTCCCGACAGCCTCCCGCCCACCGCTCCGCACACAGCCGGACCCGGCCGGGCCGCCCCGCGGGTGTTCGGGGGCGGCTGCGGGGCCTGGAGTTTCGCCCGCCGGGGCCGATTCGCCCGGGGCCGAGCCGGGAGACGGCTCCCGGGTGCCGGGCGGGGGTTCGGGGGGAGCCGCTGGTCCCGGGGCCTCGCCCGCCGGGGACGAGGTGCGCCCTGAGGATCCCCGACAGGCCCCTGGGGCGGCGGTTCCCGCTCCTCGGACGCCCCCGGCCCCGCCACCCGTCGCCCCGCCACCGCCCGGCGCCCCACCCGGCCGGTCCGGGGCCGGGTCCCCGTCCGCCGGGGTGGCCGGCCGGCCGCGGGACGCCGCACCTGAGACCGTCGCCGGCTGGCTCGCCCCACCGGCACCCGTCGACCCGCCCCGCGTGCCCCCGGCACCCGCCGACCCGCCCCGCGTGCCTCCGGGAGCCGCCGGTCCGTCGTCCGAGTCCTGGGGGCCGGCCGCCGGGCCACCCCCCGTGCCCCCAGGCGCCCCGGGGACGCCGCCCGCGCCGCCCGCCGCCGGGCCGTTGCCCCCGCCGCCTGCCGGGTTCGCCGCCGAGCCCGAGCAGCCGGGCCCGCGTATCGAGCCGCCCGAGTCCGTCCCCCGGGCCCGGGGGCACGTCGGGTCGCGGCCTCCCACCTACGACGCCGAACCCACCGCCCTCCCGCCCGCCGACCCGGACGATCTCGGCGACCTGGTCGCGGACACCGTGCTCGACGGCGCCCGCTACGGGGTGTGCACACTGCGCGCGGCGTCCGTGCGCGGCGACTCCGCGCGCTACCGGGGGGAGCCGCGGCGCGACTCGCTGCTCACCGCACGGTTCGGAACCGGCGAGCACGCCCTGCTGCTCGTGGCCATGGCGACCGGGGCCCGTACGGCGCCGGGAGCGCACCGGGCCGCCGCCGAGGCCTGCCACTGGATCGGCCGGGCCGTCGGACGCAGCCACACGCGCCTCGTGGAGGACATAAGGGGCGGCCGGCGCGGCGACCTCAAGTCCGGACTGCACCGTCTCACCGACCGCAGCCTGGGCAAACTCCGTGCCAGCGCCTCCGAACAGGGCGTCGGGCCGGAGGAGTACGCGGCGAGCCTGCGCTGTCTGCTGCTGCCCGCCGACCCGGAGTGCCGGACGCGCGTGTTCTTCGGCGTCGGCCCGGGCGGACTGTTCCGGCTGCGGGAAGGGGAGTGGCAGGACATCGAACCGCAGGTCACCGACGTCAGGGGAGAAGCGGTCGTGGGCTACGGATCGCCGCCCTCCGAAACCCCCGAGGGCGACCGGCTCACCATGGACCTGGGCATCCCGACCCCGCCCAGCCCCTACGACCCCGCCCCGGAACCGCCCCGCGAACCCTTCCGCTTCCGCACCTCCGTCGCCCGCCCGGGTGACACGCTCCTGATGTGCAGCGGCGGTCTCGCCGAGCCCCTGCGCGGCGAGCCCGAACTGGGCGAGTACCTCGCCGACCGGTGGTCCCGGCCCGAGCCGCCCGGCCTGGCCGCGTTTCTCGCCGACTCCCAAGTACGGGTCAAGGGTTATGCCGACGACCGTACGGCCGCGGCCGTGTGGGAGGCGTGACCGGCCACCCTGTGACTTGATGGAACCCGGAGGGATCCCAGGAGACCGAAGGGGCAGACGAGAACCATGGCCAAACAGAACGTCGCGGAACAGTTCGTCGACATCCTCACCCGGGCCGGAGTGAAACGCCTCTACGGCGTCGTCGGCGACAGCCTCAACCCGATCGTCGACGCCGTCCGCCGCAACTCAGCCATCGACTGGATCCACGTCCGGCACGAGGAGACCGCCGCCTTCGCCGCCAGCGCCGAGGCCCAGATCACCGGCGGCCTCGCCGCCTGCGCCGGCTCCTGCGGCCCCGGCAACCTGCACCTCATCAACGGCCTCTACGACGCCCACCGCTCCATGGCCCCGGTCCTCGCCCTCGCCTCGCACATCCCCTCCAGCGAGATCGGCCTCGGCTACTTCCAGGAGACCCACCCCGACCGGCTGTTCGCCGAGTGCAGCCACTACAGCGAGATGATCTCCAGCCCGCAGCAGATGCCGCGGCTGCTGCAGACCGCCATCCAGAACGCCGTCGGCCGCAGCGGCGTCAGTGTCGTCACCCTGCCCGGTGACATCGCCGACCGGCCCGCCCCGGAGCAGGCCGTGGAGACCGCTCTCGTCACCTCCCGGCCCACCGTCCGTCCCGGCGACGCCGAGATCGACCGGCTCGTCGAGATGATCGACGAGGCGGGCAAGGTCACCCTCTTCTGCGGCAGCGGCACGGCCGGCGCGCACGCCGAGGTCATGGAGTTCGCCGCGAAGATCAAGTCCCCGGTCGGGCACGCCCTGCGCGGCAAGGAGTGGATCCAGTACGACAACCCCTTCGACGTCGGCATGAGCGGACTGCTCGGCTACGGCGCCGCCTACGAGGCCACCCACGAGTGCGACCTGCTGATCCTGCTCGGCACCGACTTCCCCTACAGCGCGTTCCTCCCCGACGACGTGAAGATCGTCCAGGTCGACATCCGGCCGGAGCACCTGGGCCGCCGCTCCAAGCTGGACCTCGCGGTCTGGGGCGACGTACGGGAGACGCTGCGCTGCCTGATCCCGCGGGTGAAGGAGAAGAAGAACCGGCGCTTCCTCGACCGGATGCTGAAGAAGCACGCCGACGCGCTGGAAGGCGTGGTGACGGCGTACACCCGCAAGGTCGAGAAGCACACGCCGATCCACCCCGAGTACGTGGCGTCCGTGCTGGACGAAGTCGCCGCCGACGACGCCGTGTTCACCGTCGACACCGGCATGTGCAACGTCTGGGCGGCCCGTTACATCTCACCCAACGGCCGCCGCCGCGTCATCGGCTCCTTCTCCCACGGCTCGATGGCGAACGCCCTGCCCATGGCGATCGGCGCGCAGTTCACGGACCGGGGGAGGCAGGTCGTGTCGATGTCCGGCGACGGCGGTTTCTCCATGCTGATGGGCGACTTCCTGACGCTGGTGCAGTACGACCTGCCGGTCAAGGTCGTCCTCTTCAACAACTCCTCCCTCGGCATGGTCGAGTTGGAGATGCTGGTCGCCGGGCTGCCCTCGCACGGCACGGCCAACAAGAACCCCGACTTCGCCGCCGTCGCCCGGGCCTGCGGCGCCTTCGGCGTGCGCGTCGAGAAGCCCAAGGACCTCGCCGGGGCCCTGAAGGACGCCTTCAAGCACAAGGGCCCGGCCCTCGTCGACGTCGTCACCGACCCCAACGCGCTGTCCATCCCGCCGAAGATCAAGGCCGAGATGGTGACCGGGTTCGCCCTGTCCGCGTCCAAGATCGTGCTGGACGGCGGGGTCGGCCGGATGCTCCAGATGGCCCGCTCCAACCTGCGCAACGTGCCCCGGCCGTAAGGGCCGTCAGCGGTAGGGCGCCCACTGGCGTGCCGAGGTGTCGTACAGGTAGCGGGGCAGGCCCGCGATGCCGCTGGTGCGGAACGGGCGGCCGCCGTCGTCGACGCGGACCGTGCCGCTGCGGCCCTGCAAGGACCAGTCCAGCTCCAGGTACCAGCGGCAGTCGCAACCCCGCGTCCGGGCGTTGACCAGCAGCACCTCGGGGTCCCGCGCCGAGACGCGGTACGGCATGCTCACCGCCGGGATCGGCGTGCCGGCGTCGCTCCCGGCGACCGCGCGGGCGATGGGACGGTCCTTGTCCAGGTCCACGTCGAAGGAGCGCGGGGTGAGCGAACCGCCGCAGCCCTGGTCCATGGCGTAGGCGTTGCCCTGGACCGGGTCGGCCCGCCCGACCACGCGCACGCGCAGCGCGTCCAGCACGACGGCCGTGTCGCTCCGCCCCTGCACGGACAGCCGCACGAGCGTCTCACCGCCGTGCACCGCGTTCACGGACGCCGCCCAGGCCCCCGCGTCCTGCGGGACCGGGGGCGGCGGGACCTGGGCCGGCGGCTTGGTGACCACGTAGTCGTGACCGCAGCCGAGCTTCCAGGCCTGGGAGTTCGCGGACCAGGTGAGAGGTGCGGCCGGGTCCGCCCCACTCTGCGGCGGAGCGGTGGTGGGGCCTGAGGGGGCGGGGGCGGGCTCGCCCTTCGCCTTCGGCCCGGCGGAGGGCGCCGACCGCTCGGGGGTGGGGGAGGTGCTCGGCGTCGGGGAGGCGCTGCGCGGCTCCGGTGCCGGGGTCCGCGTCGCCCCGGGTGCGACCGGACCGGCCTCACGGGCACGGTCGTCGCCGGCCGCGCGCCGCCCGTCCGGCAGCGCGGCCAGACTCCCGAGGGTCGCGAGCGCGGCACAGGCGGCGGCCACCCCGACGGCGAGGCGCCTGCGGCGGTACCGGGGACGACGGACGAGCACGGCTCCGGCAACCGGGGCCTCGCCCTGGCCGACAGGGGCGCCCGCGTCTTGCGCCGCGCCCCTGTCCTGCATCGTGCCGGCGGCTTGCGCCGCGCGTATGCCGTGC
>NZ_JAPSKN010000076.1:20510-27663 GCF_031181705.1 Streptomyces sp. | reverse complement strand
GGGGGGGAGCCGGGCGGGCGCCCGCGCGGCGCAGGGCGTGCCCTGCAGTGAGCCGGGGGCGCCCGGTGTGGGCAGCCGCCCAGCGCGCCGCAGGGCATGCCCTGGAGGTGAGCCGGGCGGGCGCCCGGTGTGGGGAGCGGTTGCCGGGCGGGATCGTCGCGGGGCTCGTCAGGCCGACTCGTTGAGGAGCCTGCTCAGGTGCTCGCGGCCGGGGCCGAGCAGGTCCGGCAGCGGGGCCGCCCCCTCGTACCAGCGCTTCTCGTACTCCCAGCACAGCCAGCCGTCCCAGCCGTGGCGGGAGAGGATCTCGACGCATTCGGCCAGCGGGAGGACACCCTCGCCCAGGGGCAGGGGCGTGGTGTCGTCGGCCGAGACGATGTCCTTCACCTGGACGTAGCCGAGGTGGGGGGAGAGGGCCGCGTAGGACTCGGAGGGTTGTTCGCCGCCGAGCCAGGTGTGCATGACGTCCCAGAGCGCGCCGACCTGGCGGTGGCCGACGAGGCCGAGGACGCGCATGGCGTCGGCCGCGGTGCGGTGGGAGTCATGGGTTTCCAGGAGGATGCGGACGCCGAGGTCGTTCGCGTACTCGGCGGCCGTGCCCAGGCGGCGGGCGGCCGTCGCGTCGGCCTCCTCGGGGGTCTGGGTGTCGGGATCACCGCCGGGGAACACGCGGACGTACGGGGCGCCCAGGTCGCGGGCCAGGTCGAGGAGGGCGCGGATCTCGGCCAGGACGGGCTCGTCGTCGCCGGGCGCGGCGACCCGTGCGTAGCCCGCGAGACCGAGGAGTTCCACGCCCGAGCCCTTGAACTCGGCCGCCACCTCGGCCCGCCGGGCCGCGTCGAGGCCGGGGTGGACCGGTTCCTCGGGGTGGGTGCGCAGCTCGACGCCGTGGTAGCCGTGGGTGGTCGCGAGTCGCAGGACGTCGGCCAGGGGCAGGCCGGGGACACCGAGGGTGGAGAACGCCAGCTTCATGTGGACGGACCGTTCCTAGTCAGTGGGCAGGAGTGGGTCTTGTACCCATACCAGATCACTGCGGACATCCCGAACGGTGCCGGATGCCCTGGTCGCCCGCGCTGTCGCCGCATCCGGCGGCACGCATCCCGTGCGTGGTCCGGGAACACGGGGGCGGCGTGCGGCCGGAGGTCGCGGCCTGCGCAGGCGGTACCTCAAGAGGTCCGCGGCGCCCCGGAGGACCCCCGCACCATCAACTCCCCCCGCACCGAGGCGATCCCTCCGGGCGGCGCCTCCTCGCGCCCCATGGCGATCCGCCCGGCCCGGGCCCCGGCCTCCGCCAGCGGCAACCGCACGGTCGTCAGCGAGGGCACCGCGTCGATGCTGAACGGCAGGTCGTCGAAGCCCGCCACCGACACGTCCTCCGGGATCCGCAGCCCCGAGTCCCGCAGCGCCGCGCACGCCCCGAGCGCCACGGAGTCGTTCGCCGCGACGACCGCCGTCAGCGACGGGTCCCGCCTCAGCAGCTCCAGCGTCGCCTCGTAGCCGGAGCGGCGGTCGTAGCGTCCGTGCACCGTCCAGCGGGGGTCCTCCTCGATGCCGTGCGCGGCGAGCGCGGCCCGGTGGCCCTCCAGGCGGTGCCGGGTGGTGGTCCGTTCCTCGGGGCCCGCGATGTAGCCGAGCCGCCGGTGCCCGAGCCCGATCAGGTGCTCGGTGAGTTCCTGCCCGCCCCCGCGGTTGTCGAAGGTCAGCGCGATCGCCCCGGTCTCCGGGGCCGGCGGGCGCCCGCACAGCACGACCCGCGTCCCGGCGTCCGTCAGTTTGCGCACCTTCGCGTCCATGGCCGCCTTGTGCGCCGCGTCCTCGATGGCCCCGCCGGTCAGCACCACGGCCGCGGCCCGCTGCCGCTGCAGCAGCGTGAGGTAGGTCAGTTCCCGCTCCGGGGAGCCGCCGGTGTTGCAGACCACCGCGAGCCGCTCCCCGCCCGCGCGCCCGCCCGGCCCGCCGAACTCCGCCTGGATCGCGCTCGCCATGATCCCGAAGAAGGGGTCGGCGATGTCGTTCACCAGGATCCCGACCAGGTCCGAGGTGGCGGCGGCCAGGGCGCTCGCGGGGCCGTTGAGCACGTAGTCCAGCTCGTCGACGGCTTTCAGCACCCGCTCGCGGGTGGAGGCCGCGACGGGGTAGTTCCCGTTCAGCACGCGCGACACCGTCGCGGGCGAGACCTGCGCGCGGGCCGCCACGTCCGCCAGGGTCACCGTCATCTCGTCGTCCTCCGGTCGCGCATCTCGTCGTCCGCCCTCGTACACATGCAGACCTGTGGCCATGGTTCCGAGCAGACCTTAAGCCCCCGGCCCCCGGTTGTTCGCCCCCTCGAACAACTCGTCCTGGTCACGGTCTTGTCCGGACCGCCGTCAGAGGCTAGCTTCTTCCTGTATAGAAAGCGCTTGCTGTCACGCTCACCAGTCCACGGGCGGTTCACCGGCTCCGCGGTGACGGGTGGGGCGTACGCGGCGCGACGACCGCGTACGAAGGGAACGACGTGACACGCAAGACGGTGCGTATCGCCATGAACGGCGTGACCGGGCGCATGGGCTACCGCCAGCACCTGGTCCGCTCCATCCTGGCCCTGCGTGACCAGGGCGGCCTCGACCTCGGCGACGGCACCGTGCTGTGGCCCGAGCCGATCCTGGTCGGCCGCCGCGAGCACGCGCTGCGGGCCCTGGCCGAGCGGCACGGTCTCGAGCACGTCTCGACCGACCTGGACGCGGTCCTCGCGGACGAGACGGTGGACATCTACTTCGACGCCCAGGTCACCTCGGCCCGCGAGGAGGCCATCAAGAAGGCCGTGGCGGCGGGCAAGCACATCTACACCGAGAAGCCCACGGCCACCGGACTGGAGGGCGCCCTCGAACTCGCCCGGCTGGCGGACGAGGCCGGCGTCAGGCACGGCGTCGTCCAGGACAAGCTGTTCCTGCCGGGCCTGCTGAAGCTGAAGCGCCTGATCGACGGCGGTTTCTTCGGCCGGATCCTGTCCGTGCGCGGCGAGTTCGGCTACTGGGTCTTCGAGGGCGACTGGCAGACCGCGCAGCGCCCGTCGTGGAACTACCGCGCGGAGGACGGCGGCGGCATCGTCGTCGACATGTTCCCGCACTGGGAGTACGTGCTGCACGAGCTGTTCGGCCGGGTGAAGTCGGTCCAGGCCCTCGCCACCACGCACATCCCGCAGCGCTGGGACGAGAACGGCAAGCCCTACGACGCCACGGCCGACGACGCCGCCTACGGCGTCTTCGAGCTGGAAGGCGGCGCGATCGCCCAGATCAACTCCTCCTGGGCCGTGCGCGTCAACCGCGACGAGCTGGTGGAGTTCCAGGTCGACGGCACGGAGGGCTCGGCGGTCGCCGGGCTCAGGAACTGCCGGGTCCAGCACCGCTCGGCCACGCCCAAGCCGGTGTGGAACCCGGACATCCCCGCCACGGAGGTCTTCCGCGACCAGTGGCAGGAGGTCCCGGACAACGCCGAGTTCGACAACGGCTTCAAGGCCCAGTGGGAGCTGTTCCTCAAGCACGTCTACGCCGACGCCCCCTACCACTGGGACCTGCTGGCCGGTGCCCGCGGTGTCCAGCTCGCCGAGCTGGGCCTGAGGTCCTCGGCCGAGGGCCGCCGCCTCGACGTGCCGGAGATCTCGCTGTGACCATCCGACTCCCGGGCCCGGGCGGGGCGCTGCGCACCTACGAGCCGCGCACCGAGCCCCTGGCCGTCACCGCCGGCACGCCCTTCACCTCCCGTACGGTCTTCTCGGCGGCGCACGTCGTGGCCGACCCGTACGCGGACGTCTCCCCCGACTCGCCCGCCGCCGTCGACTGGGACGCCACCCTCGCCTTCCGCCGCCACCTGTGGTCGCACGGGCTGGGCGTCGCCGAGGCCATGGACACCGCCCAGCGCGGCATGGGCCTGGACTGGGCGGGCGCGGCGGAGCTGATCCGCCGCTCGGCGGCCGAGGCCGAGGCGGCCGGCGGCCTGATCGCCTGCGGCGTCGGCACCGACCAGCTGCCGGTCACCGAGTTCGGCCACCCGTACGGCCTGGCGGAGATCCGGGCCGCCTACGAGGAACAACTCGCCCTCGTGGAGGAATCGGGCGCCCAGGCGATCCTGATGGCCTCGCGGGCGCTGGCCGCGGTCGCCAAGGGGCCGGAGGACTACCTGGAGGTGTACGGGCACCTGCTGCGCCAGGCGTCCGAGCCGGTGATCCTGCACTGGCTGGGCCCGATGTTCGACCCGGCGCTGGAGGGCTACTGGGGTGCCACGGACCTGGACGCCGCCACCCGCACCTTCCTGGACGTCATCGCCGCGCACCCCGACAAGGTCGACGGCGTCAAGGTCTCGCTGCTGGACGCCCAGCGGGAGATCGACCTCCGCCGCCGCCTGCCGAAGGGCGTGCGCTGCTACACCGGCGACGACTTCAACTACCCGGAGCTGATCGCGGGCGACGACCAGGGCTTCAGCCACGCCCTGCTCGGCATCTTCGACCCGCTGGGCCCGCTGGCGGCCGAGGCGGTGCGGGTCCTGGACACGGGTGACGTGCCGGGCTTCCGGGCACTGCTCGACCCCACGGTCGTGCTGTCCCGCCACCTCTTCCAGGCCCCGACCCGCTTCTACAAGACGGGCGTGGTGTTCCTGGCCTGGCTGGCCGGGCACCAGCGGCACTTCACGATGGTCGGCGGTCTGCAGTCGGCCCGCTCGCTGCCGCACTTCGCCACGGCGTACGAACTGGCCGACGGCCTGGGGCTGTTCCCGGATCCGAAGCTGGCCGAGGAGCGGATGAAGACGTTGCTGAGCGTGTACGGGGTGGACCAGTGAGCACATCCGGGTTGGACCGTTTCTCCATCAACCAGATGACGGTGAAGCAGCTGTCGCTGCCGGAACTGGTCCAGGCCTGCGGCGACCTGGGCGTCCGCAACGTCGGCCTGTGGCGTGAGCCGGTGCGGGCGCACGGTCCGGAGGCCACGGCGAAGCTCGTGCGGGACGCGGGCCTGACGGTGACAACGTTGTGCCGGGGCGGCTTCCTCACCGCGATCGACCCGCGGGAGCGGGCCGGGGCACTGGCCGACAACCGTCGCGCGATCGACGAGGCGGCGACGCTCGGCACGGACACCCTGGTGCTGGTCTCGGGCGGGCTCCCGGCGGGTTCGAAGGACCTGCACGGGGCGCGGGAACGCATCGCGGACGCCCTCGCGGAGCTGGGGCCGTACGCGGAGCGGCACGGCGTCCGCCTGGCCATCGAGCCGCTGCACCCGATGTACGCCTCGGACCGCTGCGTGGTGTCCACGCTGGCCCAGGCCCTGGACCTCGCGGAACGCTTCCCCGCGCACCAGGTCGGGGTCACGGTCGACACGTACCACATCTGGTGGGACGACACGGCCCCCGCGCAGATCGCCCGCGCGGGCCGGGGCGGGCGCATCCACACCTTCCAGCTCGCCGACTGGACGACCCCCCTCCCGGAGGGCGTCCTCACCGGCCGCGGCCAGATCGGCGACGGCGCGATCGACATGCGCGCGTGGCAGGGGTACGTGGAGGACGCGGGGTACTCCGGGCCGATCGAAGTCGAGCTGTTCAACGCCGGGTTGTGGGCACGGGACGGACGCGAGGTCCTGGCCGAGACGGCGGAGAGGTTCACCGCCCACACCCGCTGACCCGCCGGCGCACCACGGCCGCCGCCCGTCCTCGTGCGGGCAGGGGCGGCGGCCGTCGCTCCGGATGCAGGCGTCTTCGGGGCGTGACACGCTGTTCTCAAGGACTCGGCCGGCCGTACCGCTCTCTCTTCCCCTCACTCCTGATCCGGAGAGCAGCCATGGCCGATTTCCATGTGAACACCACGACCGCCGGCGACCAGTTCCAGCCCGCTGTGGACGCCCTGTTCGGCACGCAGTACCTCGAACTGTGGTCCGACGAGAGCGACTTCGCCATCAAGGGCCAGTTCCTGGGCACCGACGGGGACAAGCTCGGAGACGAGATCGCGGTCAGCAGGCAGCCCGCGGAGGGGCAGGGGGTGCGCCCGCTGTGGCCGTCCGTGCTGTCCGCCGGGATCAGCGGTCAGTTCGCCGTCTGGCTGGAGACCCCCTTCAACGCGCCTCCGCCCGCCCCGTCCGTGAAGCTCCAGCGGTTCGCGGAGGGCCGGATGGCCGGTCCGCAGACGCTGGTCACCGCGGACGCGGATCCGCGGGTCCGGCCCTCCCTCACCTTCATGATCGACGGCGGGGTGCTGGTCACCTGGGCGAGCCCGCGGGCCGACCAGCGCATCCGCGCACGGCGGTACCGCCCGGACGGCAGCCCGGCGACCCCGGAGTTCACGGTCAGCACCACCGAGGGCTTCCACGAGAAGCCCGCCGCCACGGTCCTCGCGGACGGCAACGTGGTCGTCGCCTGGTCGACCGACCCCTCGTCCGTCGGCGGTGGCCGGCTCACCCTGCGGTTCTTCGACTTCGAGGGCACCGCGCTGACGGAGGAGATCCGGCCCAACGTCGGGGGCTTCACCGGTGTCAACGGGCTCACGCTGCTCGACACCCGGCGCTTCGTCGTCACGCACATCGCACCCGCGCAGAACAGCGATCTGGGCCAGCCGCAGACCACGGTCGCGGCGAGCGTCTTCGAGGCCGACGGCACGGAACTGTTCGACATCACGGCAGGCTCCCCGGTGGGCTTCACCCGCACGTCACCGGCCGTGTCCCACCTGCCCGACGGGCGCTTCCTGATGACGTGGATCGAGCGGAGCGCCGACACCTTCGACACGGTGCCCACGGTGATGGCGAAGGTCTGCTCGGACTCGCAGGGTTCACTCGGCGACAAGGTGCAGGTCAGCACGGCGGCCGCCGGGCGGCGGTTGCACACCTGCGCGGCCACGGCCTTCGGCGACGGCCCGGAGAGCGCGCTCGTCACCTGGGCCGACGACAGCGGCCTCGACGGCGATCCGGGCCTCGGCGTGCGGGCGCGCGCCTATCACGTCAACGGGCCCGGCCTGCTGGTCGACGCGTCCTGACGACCGTCGCCGGCGCCGTGGTGGGCCGGGTGCGGCGCGGCGTCAGGGACGTCAGCGCCACCCCGCCCACCAGCAGGGCCGCCGCGCACCACCGCAGGGGGCTCACCGGCTCGTCGAGGAACAGCGCCGCCGACGACATGCCGAAGACCGGGACGAGGAGGGAGA
>NZ_JAPSKN010000076.1:7220-20410 GCF_031181705.1 Streptomyces sp. | reverse complement strand
GACGAGGAGGGAGAGGGCCAGCAGGGGCAGGACCGGGACGGTGCTGACCCAGACCATGAGGTTCAGCGCGTCGGCGGGGGCCGCCTTCCGGGTGAGGACGTTCGACGCGCCCCAGCGGGCCGCGGCGGCGACGACCAGCGCGAAGGCGCCGAGCGGGCCCGAGGCGCCCTCGTCGACGGCCGCCACGGCGATGCCGGCCAGGGCGACCAGCATGCCCAGCAGGCGGACACCGCGGGGGCGTTCACCGAGGGCCGCGGCGGCTATCACCGCCGTGAACACCGCCTGGATCTGCAGGACCAGGGAGGACAGACCCGCCGGCATGCCGGCGTCCATCCCCACGAACAGCAGGCCGAACTTCGCCACCCCCAGCACGAGACCCACGGCCACGATCCACTTCCACGCCACCTTCGGGCGGCGTACGCGGCGCTGACCCTTCGTCGAGTGTCCGTCCGGGCCCGGCTCGCCCGTCCCGTCCGTCCCTCGGGTCTCCCCCGTCCCGACTTGCGGAAAATCCGGGTCGGGTCGGGAACCCGGACCGGATGCGGGGCGTCCCATCGCAGGCCGCCGGAGAGTCACCACGGTGCGGTGTCGGCCCTCGCTGCTGGCTGCGATCGCTGACCACCCTCTCCGCCGTACCGGGGCCGGCGGCACCGCCGCCATCGGCGCGCCCCCCTCCCACCGCGCCGATGGCGGCCCCTCACTGGTTACTGTGCTTTCCCTTGACTGGCAGAAACTTCCCGGTTATTGGTGATCTCCTGGAAGTTTCCTTCAGCGGATCCCAGCGGATCACCTCCCAAAGGAGCGCACGTGCACGACACCGGCACGGCAAGCACGGGAAGCACCGCACAACCCTCCAGACGCACCCTCCTCGCCGCCGGCGCCGGCCTCACCGCCGCCCTCGCGGCCGCCGCGCCCGCCTCCGCGGCCGGCGCCCCGGACGACAGCGCGCTCCGCGCCCTCGTCTCCCGCATGACGCTGGAGGAGAAGGTCGGACAGCTCTTCGTGACGCGGGTCTACGGCCATTCCGCCACCGCCCCCGACCAGGCCGACATCGACGCCAACCTCAAGGAGCTCGGCGTCCGCACGGCCGCCGAACTGGTCGAGAGGTACCGGGTCGGCGGCATCATCTACTTCGCCTGGGCGCACAACACCCGCGATCCGCACCAGATCGCCGACCTGTCCAACGGCATCCAGCGGGCCTCCCTCGGCCTGCCGCGCGGCCTGCCCGTGCTCATCTCCACCGACCAGGAGCACGGCATCGTGGCCCGGGTCGGCAAGCCCGCCACGCTGTTCCCGGGCGCCATGGCCGTCGGAGCGGGCGGGTCGCGGCCGGACGCCCGGGCGCTGGGCCGGATCGCGGGTGCCGAGCTGCGGGCGATGGGCATCCGGCAGAACTACTCCCCCGTCGCCGACGTGAACGTCAACCCGGCCAACCCGGTCATCGGCGTACGGTCCTTCGGCGCCGACCCGCAGGCCGTCTCCGCGCTGGTGGCGGCCGAGGTCGCCGGGTACCAGGGCTCCGGGGTCGCCGCCACGGCCAAGCACTTCCCCGGGCACGGGGACACCAACGTCGACAGCCACACCGGCTTCCCCACCATCACGCACAGCCGCGAGCTCTGGGAGAAGCTGGACGCCCCGCCGTTCCGGGCCGCCATCGCCGCCGGCATCGACTCGATCATGACGGCACACCTGATGGTCCCGGCCCTGGACGACTCCGGCGACCCGGCCACCCTCTCCCGGCCGATCCTCACCGGCATCCTGCGCGAACGCCTGGGCTACGACGGCGTGGTGGTCACCGACTCCCTCGGCATGGAGGGCGTCCGCACCAAGTACGGCGACGACCGCGTGCCGGTACTCGCGCTCAAGGCGGGCGTGGACCAGCTGCTCAACCCGCCCGACCTGGACCTGGCCTGGAACGCCGTGCTGACCGCCGTACGGGAGGGCGAGCTCACCGAGGCGCGGCTCGACGCATCGGTTCTGCGGATCCTGCGGCTGAAGGCGAAGCTGGGACTGTTCCGCGCGCCGTACGTCAGCCGGGCCGGTGTCGACCGGACCGTCGGGACCGGAGCGCACCTGGCGGCGGCCGACCGGATCACCGAGCGGACCACCACGCTGCTCGTCAACGAGGGGCGGTTGCTGCCGCTGTCCCGGCGCCGGCATCCGAAGGTGCTGGTGGTGGGCGCGGATCCGGCCTCTCCGTCGGGCACCACCGGTCCGCCCACGGGTGTGCTCGCGGGCGCGCTGACACAGCTGGGCTTCACGGCCACCGCCCTGCCGACCGGCACCGCCCCCTCCGCGGCGACGATCGCGAAGGCCGTCGCGGCCGCCGGGGACGTGGACGCGGTGGTGGCCGCCACGTACAACGTCACCGCGGGCAGCGCGCAGCAGGCGCTGGTCGAACAGCTCGTGGCGACCGGCAGGCCGGTCGTGGCGGTCGCGATCCGCAACCCCTACGACGTGGCCCGCCTGCCGTCCGTACCGGCCTTCCTGGCCGCCTACTCCTGGACCGACGTCGAACTGCGGGCCGCCGCCCGGGTGATCGCGGGACGGGCGAAGCCGCGCGGGCGGCTGCCGGTCCCGGTGCAGCGGGCGGATGATCCGGAGCAGGTGCTGTACCCGGTCGGGTACGGGCTGACGTACTAGACGTACGTCATGGAACGGGCGCACCACCCCCAAGGTGCGCAAACCGCCCCAGGTGCCTGGCGTGCGCCCGCCCGTGCGGGTCACGCTGGGCGAGGGACTCGGGGGGTCGGCGATGCGTGTGAGAAGTGCGGCGGGGGTGGTGTGGGGGCTGCTGGTGCTGCTCGGGGCGCTGCTGACCGGGTGCCAGAGCCCGTCCGGGGGCGCTGCGGAGGACGGCCGGCTGGGCGGGACGGCCTCCGGGACCGGCCGGACCTCCACGGTGTCGCCGGCGCCGACGCGGCCGTCGGGGTACGGGGCGGTGTTCCTCGCGGTCGGCGAGTGCAGCTCGTTCGGGACGACCAGCTTCACCGAGGTGCCGTGTGCGGGGGAACGGGCGGCGGCGCGGGTCGTGACACGGCACGACGGCACGGTGCGGGACGGGCCGCGCTGCCCGGCGACCACGGACTTCGTGCTGCACATCAGCGAGCAGCGGCCCTCCTCCGACGAGGACGGCGACGGGGCGGTGGCGCAGGGCTACGCCTGTATGCGCAACCTCCAGCCGCCGCACCCGGGCGATCCGGGCGGCGGGGGCGGGCCGCGCACCGTCGTCGGCGACTGCGTCTACAGCTCCGGCGACGGCGAGGTCCGCGAGACCGCGTGCGACGGCGAGGGCGAGCGGGACCCGGAGTACAAGGTGACGCGGGCGGTCGCCGCCCGGGCCGACTGCCCCGCCTCGACGGCCCTGTACGTCCGGCTCGGCGGGGACCGGCCCGTGGGGTGCGCCCGGCCGCTGTGAACGCACAGGTGGGGGTCACATGTCCCTGGCGGCCGCGTTGCTGGCTGCGCGTCTGGTCACAGGTTCGCCCGCCGGGCGGACGACGAGGCCGCGTACCGGTGGCCGGACCTGCCGACCGCCCCCCGGCCGATGGGCCGGAGGGCGGTCGGGTGCGGCCGTGGGCGGCTACGGTCTACGGCCGCAGCGTCATCTCCCGCTGCACGTCCCGCTTGTCGAGCTTGGCGTCGAACTTCGCCAGCGGCTTCGCCGCCCGCGGGTCGGCCTGCACCGCGCTCGGGGCGACACCGGCCCAGTCGAGGATGCGGGCGGTGGCGAGCGCCTTCTGCTCGGGCACGAGGGCGGCGACGTTGGCGCCGTGGTTCATGCCGGGGGCGGTGAAGACGTAGGAGTCCTTCGCGCCCTTGCCGAGGCGGAACGGCTCCGCGCTCCACGGGTCGTTCTGGCCGTTGACGAAGAGCATGCGGCGGGCGTTGTGCCGGACCCAGGTGTCCACGTCCCGCATCGCCGACGGCTGGAACCGCATCGGGATGTCACGCGGCACGAAGTTCCGCGGCGGCTGGTAGCCGTAGCGGATGTACCGCTTCTCGATGTGCGGGAAGTGGATCGTCGGCGCGCCGAGCTGCGTGCCGGCCTGGTAGTAGTACGGCGTGTAGTTCGACAGGCCCTGGTCGGCGTAGGCGGAGAAGCCGGAGATGGTGTCGACGGAGGTCCAGATCTCGTCGTCGGTGGCGTTCTTCGCGTCGGCCGGGATCTGGTCGCAGTCGGACAGCAGGCTGTACTGCCAGAAGCCCCACACGTAGTCCAGGACGGTCGCCTCGTAGGCCTTGTCCAGGCTGCCGATGGTGGTGAAGGTGAGGCCGTTCTCCTCGGCGAAGGCGGCGTACTTCCGCTCCAGCGGCTCGCGGCGCACCAGTGCCTCGCGCTGCACGCCGTTCAGCCGGTCGCGGCACTCCTCGGTGCCGACGCGGGCGAAGAACCGGTCGTAGGCCGAGTCCTCCTTGTTCACCACGTCGTTGGGGGCGACGTAGGCGACGACGCCGTCCATGTCGCGGGGGTAGAAGCGCTCGTAGTAGGTGGCGGTCATGCCGCCCTTCGAGCCGCCCGTGGAGATCCACTTCTTGCCGTAGATGTCCTTCAGGGCCTTGAAGACGCGGTGCTGGTCGCTGGCGGCCTGCCAGATGTCCAGCTTCGACCAGTCGGCCGGCTGGGGCCGGGACGGGGTGAAGAAGCGGTACTCCAGGGAGACCTGGTTGCCGTCCACGATCTGCGTGGGCTCGCTGCGGCGGGGCGTCGTGGAGACGTTGTAGCCGCTGGTGAAGAAGACCGTCGGGCGGGCGACGTCCTTGTGCAGCACGGTGATGCGCTGCTGGAAGGTGCCCTTGGACGGCTTGCGGTGGTCGATCGGCTGCGTGTAGTTCAGGACGAAGAAGCGGTAACCCGCGTACGGCTTCTCCTCGACCAGGCTCATGCCCGGTACGGAGAGCAGTCTCTCCTTGATGTCAGTGGTGCCGGCCTCCGGCTCGGCGGCGGTGGCCGCCCCGGCCGTGCTCAACGTGCCTATGAGCACCGTGAGCGCCAGCAGCCATCTGAGCGCCTTGCGCATGCGCACTCCCCTGTGAGACAGATGTGCGCCGGAAGCTAGCGGACCAACTCCCCCGAGCACCAGGGGACATAGGGAAAACCCTGTGTCAGCACAGGATCCAGCCGGAGCTGTAACGCCCCGCTCCCACCCTGCCCTTGAGCCAGACGCAGCGGCGCCCGGCGTGCACGGTCACCGGGCCCGCGTGGTGCGCGTACCTGCCCTGGTCGACCACCGGCCGGTTGCCGCGCGCCTGCACGCTCACCGACATCGTGCGCTTCGTGCCGGGCCGCTTGGCGAGCGTCACGGCGCAGACGTAGCCGCCGCGCTTGTAGACGAGCACGGTGCCGGTGGAGAACGGCAGCGTGCGGACCTTGCGGCCGGGACAGTAGGCGGCGGAGGCGGCCTGGGCCTCGCCCGGCGCCACGACCGCGAGCAGGCCGGAGGCGGTCAGCACGGCCAGGCCGAGCGCGAGCCGCCGGCGTATCGCTCCACTGTCCACTGTCGTCCTCCCGTACCGCGTCGTCCGCGACCATCGGCGTACGGCAGTACGGACGCATGACGTATGTCGGATGGTTGCACGGGCGTTACGGAAGCGCTGTGAGCGGCTCTCAACGGGAGGCGCCGACCGGCTCCTCCGGCTCGGCGGCGCCGACGAAGGTCCGCCACAGCTGCGCGTACCGGCCGCCGCGCGCGAGCAGCTCCTCGTGCGTGCCGTCCTCGGCGACCCGGCCGTGGTCCATGACGACGACCCGGTCGGCCCGGGCGGCGGTGGTGAGCCGGTGGGCGACGACGAGGGTGGTGCGGCGGCCCGCGATCCGGTCGGTGGCCTGGTTGACCTGCGCCTCCGTGGCCAGGTCGAGGGCGGCCGTGGCCTCGTCGAGCAGCAGCACGTCCGGGTCGACCAGCTCGGCCCTGGCCAGGGCGATCAGCTGGCGCTGCCCGGCGGAGAGGTTGCGGCCGCGCTCGGCGACCTCGTGGAGGTAGCCGCCCTCCAGCGTGGCGATCATGTCGTGGGCGCCGACCGCGCGGGCCGCCGCCTCCACCTCGGCGTCGGTGGCGTCGGGACGGCCGTAGGCGATGGCGTCGCGGACGGTGCCCTGGAAGAGGTACGCCTCCTGCGGGACGACCCCCAGACGGTGCCGGTACGAGGTGAGGTCCAGGGTGCGCAGGTCGGCGCCGTCGACGGTGACCCGGCCGGCGGTCGGGTCGTAGAAGCGGGCGACGAGCTTGACGAGGGTGGACTTGCCCGCGCCGGTCTCACCGACGAACGCGACGGTCTGCCCGGCCGGGATGCGCAGGTCGACCCCGCCGAGCGCCTCCTCGTCGTCGCCGTATGCGAAGTGCACGTCCTCGAAGGCGATCTCGCCCCGCAGCGACAGCACCTCGCGGGGTTCGTCGGCGGACTTCGTCGACGTCGGCTCCCGCA
Source organism: Streptomyces sp. (assembly GCF_031181705.1). Taxonomy (GTDB): domain Bacteria; phylum Actinomycetota; class Actinomycetes; order Streptomycetales; family Streptomycetaceae; genus Streptomyces. Next base: position 13,984 of record NZ_JAPSKN010000076.1, on the reverse strand, counting down.
GCAGCTCCTGGATGCGGCCCAGCGAGACGGACGCCTGCTGGTAGCCGTCGAAGACCTGGGAGAGCTGTTGCACGGGCGCGAAGAACAGGTCGATGTAGAGCAGGTAGGCGACCAGGGAGCCGATCGCCAGCGTGCCGTCGTCGACCCGGGCCCCGCCCACGATCAGCACGGCGGCGGCCGCCACCGACGACAGGAACTGCACGAACGGGAAGTACACGGAGATCAGCCACTGGCCCCGGATGCGGGCCTGCCGGTAGCTGTCGCTGTGCTCGGCGAACCGCCGCCCGCCGTCCCGCTCGCGCCGGAACGCCTGCACGATCCGCAGCCCGGACACCGACTCCTGCAGGTCGGCGTTGACCACCGACACGCGCTCGCGGGCCAGTTCGTACGCCTTCACGCTCGCCCGGCGGAAGAAGTACGTGGCGATGATCAGCGGCGGCAGCGTCGCGAAGACGACCAGCGCCAGCTCCAGGTCGATCACCAGCAGGGCGCCCATGATGCCGAAGAAGGTGACGACCGAGACGAAGGCCGTGACCAGGCCCGTCTGCAGGAACGTCGACAGCGCGTCGACGTCGGTCGTCATCCGGGTCATGATCCGGCCGGTCAGCTCCCGCTCGTAGTAGTCGAGCCCGAGGCGCTGGAGCTGGGCGAAGATCTTCAGCCGGAGCGCGTACAGCACCCGCTCGCCGGTGCGTCCGGTCATACGGGTCTCGCCGACCTGGGCCGCCCACTGCACGGCCACGGTCACCAGCGCGAGCAGGGACGCCGCCCACACGGCGCCGAGCGAGGCCTGGGTGACGCCCGAGTCGATGCCGTGCCGGATCAGCACCGGCAGCAGCAGGCCCATGCCCGCGTCGGCGGCGACCAGGGCCAGGCTGACCAGCAGCGGCAGCCCGAAGCCGCGCAGCAGCCGGCGCAGGCCGTAGGAGTCCTCCGGCTGGACGGCCCGCGCCTCGTCGACGTCCGGCACGTCGGTGGCCGGGGGCAGCGCCTCGACCTGGGCGAGGAGCTCGGGGGTGGCGGGGCTGTCGGCGAGGGCCGGGTCCTTGCGCTCGCGGTCGCCGGTCCACAGCCGCGGGGTGACCCCGCGCTCGGCGTCGAACTCGGCGTCCAGCTCCTCCCGTACGGAGACATCCTCCCGGGGGCAGGCGGGCGGGGTGTGGCCCGGGGAGACCGCGCCCAGTTCGTCGGGGTCGGTGAGCAGGCGCCGGTAGAGCGCCGAGCGCTCCTGGAGTTCCTCGTGGGTGCCGATGTCGGCGAGCCGGCCGCCGTCCAGCACGGCGATGCGGTCGGCGAGGTTCAGCGTGGAGCGGCGGTGGGCGATCAGCAGGGTCGTCCGGCCGCGCATGACGCCCTTGAGCGCCTCGTGGATCTCGTGCTCGACCCGGGCGTCGACGGCGGAGGTGGCGTCGTCCAGGACCAGCAGGCGCGGGTCGCTGAGGATCGCGCGGGCCAGGGCGATGCGCTGGCGCTGGCCGCCGGAGAGGGTGAGGCCGTGCTCGCCGACGGTGGTGTCGTAGCCGTCGGGCAGCTCGGCGATGAACCGGTCCGCCTGGGCCGCGCGGGCGGCCTTCTCGATCTGCTCCTGGGTGGCGTCCGGGCGGCCGTAGGCGATGTTGTCGCGGACGGTGTCGGAGAAGAGGAACGAGTCCTCCGGGACCAGCCCGATCACGGACCGCAGCGACTGAAGGGACAGCTCGCGCACGTCGTGCCCGCCGACCAGGACGGCACCGCGGGTGACGTCGTAGAAGCGCGGCAGGAGCAGGGAGACGGTGGACTTGCCGGAGCCGGAGGAGCCGACGACGGCCAGGGTCTCGCCGGGGCGGATCTCGAAGGAGAGGCCGTCCAGGACCGGGCGGCCGGGTTCGTAGCCGAAGGAGACGTCGTCGAACTCGACGGTCGCGGGGGCGTCCGCGGGCAGCTCCTTGGTGCCGTCGGTCAGGGACGGCTCGGTGTCGATCAGCTCCAGGACCCGCTCGGTGCCGGCGCGGGCCTGCTGGCCGACCGTGAGCACCATGGCGAGCATGCGGACCGGGCCGACGAGCTGCGCGAGGTAGGTGGAGAAGGCGACGAACGTGCCGAGGGTGATGTGTCCGCGCACCGCCAGCCAGCCGCCGAGGGCCAGCATCGCGACCTGGCCGAGGGCGGGGACGGACTGCAGGGCCGGCGTGTAGACGGAGTTCAGGCGGATGGTGCGCAGCCGGCCCGCGAAGAGCCTGCGGCTGACGTCCCGGAGCTTGCCGGTCTCCTGCTCCTCCTGCCCGAAGCCCTTGACCACGCGCACGCCGCTGACGGCGCCGTCGACCACGCCCGCGACGGCGGCGGCCTGGGCCTGGGCGTACCAGGTGGAGGGGTGCAGCCGGGTGCGGCTGCGCCTGGCGATCCACCACAGGGCGGGCGCCACGGCCAGGGCGACCAGGGTGAGCGGCACGGACAGCCACGCCATGATCACCAGGGAGATCAGGAAGAGCATGAAGTTCCCGATGGTCATCGGGAGCATGAAGAGCAGGCCCTGGATCAGCTGGAGGTCGCTGGTGGCGCGGCCGACGACCTGGCCGGTGGACAGCTCGTCCTGGCGGCGGCCGTCGAGCCGGGTGATCGTGCCGAACATCTCCGTCCGCAGGTCGTGCTGGACGTCGAGGGCGAGCCGGCCGCCGTAGTAGCGGCGGACGTAGGTGAGGACGTAGACGACCAGGGCGGCGCCGACGAGCAGGCCGGCCCAGGTGGTCATGGACCTGGTGTGGTCGGTGATGACGTCGTCGATGATCACCTTGGTGATCAGCGGGACGAGGGCCATCACCGCCATGCCGGCGAGGGAGGAGCCGAGAGCGAGGACGACGTCCTTTGGACGGCGCCACGCGTACGCCCACAGTCGTCGTGCCCATCCCCGTTTCGGTGTCACGCCGGTGCCCTCCATCCGTCCTGATCTGCCGGAAGGCACCAACGCGCCGGGCAGCGGATTTCATCCCGCGCCGGCCCTTTCCCGACCTGCGACCGAGGAACATCCGTCCGAGGACGTAGGTCCGCGCTAGGGTCGTCCGATCATGATCCTCTCCCTTGTGCAGCCGGGACGGCGGCCGCGCTTCGCCGCGGCCGAGGCCGTGGTGAGCCTGTGCGCCGCCCTGTGCTGGCGCGTGCTGGCCTTCGCGATGTACGCGGAGGGCTACGACCTGGACCCGAGCGCGCCGCGCCAGGTGTCCGGCGAGGCGGAGATCGCCCGCCTGGCGCTGCTGCTCGCCGCCTCGGTCGCGGTGACGTGGTCGCTGCGTCTGCTGCCCTGGCCGCCGCTGCGCACCGCGGTGGACGTGTGCGCCGTCGTGCGGCTCGCCGCGGTGCTGCTGCTGTCGGCGGTGCTGGCTGTGGCCCTGCTCACCGGGGCCCGGGTCCCGCTGCTGGGCTGGGAGATGTGATCACAGGCGTACCCGCAGTGCGTACACACGGGTCGTCTGGGCCGGGTTCTCGTTGTCGTCGCTGGCCAGCAGGACCCTCAGGGTGTTCCTGGTGCGGCCCGTGATCGTCATGGCCTCGATGTTGTCGAGGAGCGGGTTCGGCTGGGGCTGCTTGGCCGTGGCGCCCAGGTCCGGGCAGGTCACCAGGTCGGTGAGCAGGGTCTTGCGCATGCCGTGGCGGGGGTCGGCCAGGTAGAGGCGGACCGTGTTGCCGACGCCGGCCGTGAAGCCGCGCTCCAGGACCAGGAGACGGCCGTCGGGAGTGGCCCGGATCTCGGGGACGCCGAGGCCCGGGTCCGTGCGGTAGGTGTACGGGGCGCCGAGCCGGAAGCGGGAGCCGTGGCGCTGCCAGGTCTGGAAGCGAACGGTGTCGGCCGGGTCGCCGGCCAGGGGGTACTCCATGGAGGCGACGAGGGTGCGGCCGCCGGGCAGCAGGGTCAGGCCCTCGAAGGTGCCGTTGGCCCGGCCCCGGCCGGCGGGGGCCACGCGCAGCTCGTCCGGGACCGGGAGGCGGTCGAGGATCTCGCCGGTGCGGGAGTAGCGGCGTACCGACGGCTCGGTCTCGGAGGAGACGAGCCGGGTGCCGTCCCGGTCCACGACCAGTCCCTCGGAGTCGAGTGCGGCCCCGTTCTCGTCCGTGAGGGGGAGCACGGACCGGGGCCGCAGCGTCCGCGGGTCCAGGCGGAACAGGGACGAGCGGTCGGAGAGGGCGACCAGGGAGCCGTCCCGGTCGACGGCCAGCGCGGAGAGGTTGCCGACGACGGTGTTCTCGTACGTCGTCTTGTCGAGCGCGTCCGAGAAGCGGTCGATGGACACGGACGGCGAACAGGCGTGGGGCGCCGACGCCTGGGCGGGGCCGGCGGCGGTCAGGCACGTGGCCGCCGCCAGGCCCGCCGTGAGGAGGGCGAGGTGGGTTCTCAAGGGCATGGGCGTCACCGTAGGACCGGTCGGTGACGCGCGGTGGGCGGCGCGGTGAAGCGCCGGCTCAGCTCGCCGCCAGGTCCCGGTGGATGACCTTGGCGACCGCCTGGATGGTGGCGATGCCGTAGTTCATCGTGCTGTTGCCGTGGGTGAGCACGGTCATCGTGTAGTCGTGGCCCCCGCCCTTGAACGCGCCGATGCTGTGCACCCGCCAGCCGTTCGTGGAGCGCTGCAGCCAGCCGTTCTTGACGGCCACGGTCACGCCCGCGGGCACTCCGTACGGCGTGCCCCAGCGCTGGGACGAGACGACCTGGCTCATCAGCTTGAGGATGTAGGCGCGGGAGTTGTCGCTCAGGACCGCGTTCTTGCCGGTGATGAGCTTGAGCAGCTTCTGCTCGTCGGTGACGGTGATCTGCGTCAGGCCCCAGTAGCCGTCGGCGCCCGGCTTGGTCTGGGTCATGCCGGCCGCGGCGAGGAAGCCCTTGATCTTCGCCATGCCGAGCTGCTTCCACAGGGTGGAGGTCGCGGCGTTGTCCGACTTGGTGATCATGGCCTTCGCGAGGGTGCTCTCGCGGTCGGTGAGGTAGCGGCCGGTCTTCTTCGCGTCCCACAGCAGCGTGGCGAGCACGGTGACCTTGACGACGCTGGCCGAGTCGTAGGCGGTACCCGCGCGCAGGGTGCAGGTGGTGTTGGTGCTGCGGTCGTGGAGGCCGAGGGCGACCGTGCCCTTGCGGGTGGCGAGCGCGGCGGTGATGTCCTTCGTCAGCTTGGTGGCCAGGCCGGCCTTGGCCGAGGTGCAGGTCACGGCCGGCGTGGCGGCGGCCGCGGGCGTGGCGGCGGCGACGAGCGGCACGAGGGCGCCCGTGCCCACGGCCGCCGCCAGCACTCTCGCGCGGCGAGATATCCCAGATGTCATGCACGTGCTGACTCACGGACCCGGGGCAATGGTTGTAGGCGTTGCCCAACGCTTGTGCGATTCGTTACCGGGCGCGGTGCGGTTTCCCAGGCGGCGGCCGGCTCCGGCACAGCGGCCACCAGCCGGGAACCCGTCCGACGCCGGCTGACACACCGTCATGCCGCCCGCCCGCACCGGCGAACGGTCCCGGTCCCTCGGTCCGGGGCCGTTTCGGCGTCCCCGATCATGGACACGGTGTCCGGCGACCGTCTGAAGGGGAGCACAGGGTGGGCTACTGCCTCGAAATGAGCACCGGCGACATGAGAACGGTGGTGCGGCTGCTCACCGCGGTGGAGCGGACCGAGGAGCAGGAGCGCACGCTCGCCCGGATCCGCACGGAGTGCGAGCGCACCGACGTCCGGTTCGAGGAGCAGGGCATCGAGCTCGACGTGTCCATCGGCCGGGCCCTGGACGAGTTGATCGAGGGCGCTCCGAGCACCGACCGCTGCCCGGCCTACAGTTACGCCTTCTACCAGGTCGTCGCGGCGCACTTCTCGGACCCGACGGACCTGGGTGCCTGGCGGCGTCCGTCGTGGTTCCACACCCTGGACGACGAACTGGCCCGGCACGGTGTGCCGTCCGACCTGCTCCCCGGCACCTTCCTGTTCGGCGGCCCGCCGCTGCGCCTGCCCCACCCGGGCGACGCGGTGCCCGCCATCGGCACCCTGCCGGCCCGGCGGGCCGCCGAGGTCGCCGACGCCTACGCGTCCGTGCTGGACCGGCTCGACCCGCGGTTCCGCGACGCGGCCCGCCGGTTCACCGACGTCATGCGGTGCGAGGCCGAGGAGTGGGAGAACGCGCGGGGGCTCGGGACGACCCCGGACACGCTGCTGTTCTGGTTCCACTGACCCCCGCGGGAACTCCCGTCGCCCGTCCGTCAGTACGAGGCCGTCCGCATGTCTGGTGGTGATGCTGTCGGGTACTCGCCCGGGGCACGGCAACAGTGGACGAGGGAGATGAGGTCGGGGCAGTGACGGTGAAGGCGATGGGTTGGGCACACTCGTTCCCCATGTCCGAGGGCGTACGGGCCGGACGGGAGTGGACGCGCGAGCGTCTCGCGTCCCTGCCGTGGGCCGCCGCGGAGCCGGACACGGTGGACGCCGTCGTGCTGGCCGTCTCCGAGCTGATCACCAACGCGCACGTCCACGCGCACAGCGACGCCCACATGGTCCTCACCTGGGACGGCGACTGCCTCCACGTGAGCGTCCACGACGAGGACCCCACACTGCCCCGCCCGCGCCGGTCCGAGCCGGGAGACGTCGGCGGCCGTGGCGTGGCCATCGTGCAGCAGCTCGCCGACGAGTGGGGCATGCGCTGCCAGCGGCACGGCAAGGCGGTGACCGCGTGCTTCCGCCCCGCCGCCACCGCCGAGTGACGCTCTCCGCCGCCCAGTGACGTTCTCCGCCGCCGAGTGACGGCCCGGCCCTCCGGGACAGGAA
>NZ_JAPSKN010000076.1:0-7120 GCF_031181705.1 Streptomyces sp. | reverse complement strand
CCGGGCCCCTCGACGCCGGAGGACAACGGGGTGGGCGAGAGCGTGGTGTCCTCCTCCCCGGGCTCCAGGAGGGTGTCGGCGGCGCCGACGATGAGCGGGTCGGGTGTGCCGACCGCCTCACTGTCCTTGTTGGCGTAGTCGATGCGCGACAGCAGACTGCGCATGGTCTCCAGCCGGGCACGCCGCTTGTCGTTGCTCTTGACGACGGTCCAGGGGGCGTGCTCGGTGTCCGTGGCGCGGAACATGTCGACCTTCGCCTCGGTGTAGTCGTCCCACAGGTCCAGCGAGGCCACGTCGGTCGGGGAGAGCTTCCACTGGCGCACCGGATCGACCTGCCGTATCGCGAAGCGGGTGCGCTGCTCCGAGCGGGAGACGGAGAACCAGAACTTCACCAGCAGGATGCCGTCCTCGACCAGCATCCGCTCGAAGGCCGGGCACTGGTCGAGGAACAGCTCGTACTCGTCCTTGGAGCAGAAGCCCATGACCCGCTCCACGCCGGCCCGGTTGTACCAGGAGCGGTCGAAGAAGACGATCTCCCCGGCCGTGGGCAGGTGCGCGATGTACCGCTGGAAGTACCACTGGCCCGTCTCGCGCTCGGTGGGCTTGTCCAGCGCGACCACGCGCGCGCCGCGCGGGTTCAGCCGCTCGATGAACCGCTGGATCGTGCCGCCCTTGCCCGCCGCGTCACGTCCCTCGCACAGGACGACCAGGCGCGCCCCGGTGTCCTTGACCCACCGCTGCAGCTTGAGCAACTCGATCTGCAGGATGCGCTTGGTCCGCTCGTACTCCTTGCGGCTCACCTTGCGGTCGTACGGATAGTTCTCGCGCCAGGTGCGGATGGGACGCCCGTCGGCGTCCAGGACGATCGGCTGTTCGCGTCTGCTGTCGTCGACGGTGAGCCCGTCCAGCAGCTTGCCGGTGTCTTCGGCGTTCATGTCCTCGCTCCCGCTGTGCCGGCGCGCCGGTCAGAAGGGCAGGCGGCCGCGGGTGCGGCGGCCCGCCGAGCCACTGCGGCCGACCGCGCGCGAGCTGGTGTGGAAGGGCTTGCTGAAGAGCCGGCCCAGAGGACCGGGCGCCTTGCCGCCGGCCCGGGCACCGGCACCGAGCGTGCGCTGGGTGCCGCGTTCGGGACGGCGGGAGAGGCGGGGGACGAGGAAGGCCAGGACGGCCAGGACGACGCAGACGGCTATGACGGCGGCGATCACCATGATGTGCTCCCCTTCGCTGGATGGGCGATACACAGGTGCCCAGTCCTGGCCCTCCCATGTGAGGAGCGGGAAACTCCGCCCGGCCGGTCCGGCCGCGCCTCAGCCCAGATGCGTCGGCGCGAACATCCGCAGCACGGCCGGGAGCAGGACGACCGAGGGCCCGGGCGTGCGCAGCGCCTTCGCGAGGTCCTGTTCCAGGGTCTTCGGAGTCGTGCGCACGCCGGGCACGCCGAAGGACTCGGCCAGGGCCACGTAGTCGGGCCGGGTCAGTTCCGTCGCGGTGGCCTCGCCGAACGCGTCCGTCATGTACTCGCGCAGGATGCCGTAGCCGCCGTCGTCGACGATCAGCCAGGTGACGTCCAGGTCGTACTGGCGGGCGGTGGCCAGTTCGGCGATCGAGTACAGGGCGCCGCCGTCGCCGGAGACGGCGAGGACCGGCCGGGTCGGGTCGGCCGCCGCCGCGCCCAGGGCCGCGGGGAAGGCGTAGCCGAGGCCGCCGGCGCCCTGCGCGGAGTGCAGGTGGTTGGGGCCCTTGGCGTCGAAGGCCGACCAGGCCCAGTACGCCAGGATCGTCATGTCCCAGAAGGACGGGGAGTCGGCGGGCAGCGCCCGGCGCACGGACGCCAGCACGTCCTGCTCCAGGGTGAGGCCCTGGCCGGCGATGCGGTCGGCGACCTTCGCCAGCACGTCCCGGACGCGGTCCGCCGCCGACGGGTCCTCGCGGGGCGCCACCGTCTCCAGCAGGGCCTGCAGCGCGAGGCGGGCGTCCGCGTGGATGCCCAGGGCCGGGTGGTTGGACTCCAGCTTGCCGAGGTCGGCCTCGATCTGGATCATCCGGCCGCGCGGCTTGAACGTGTGGTAGTTCGAGGAGAGCTCGCCGAGCCCCGAACCGACGACCAGCAGGACGTCGGCGTCCTCCAGGAAGTCGGTGGTGTGCCGGTCCTCGATCCAGGACTGCAGGGAGAGCGGGTGGTTCCAGGGGAAGGCGCCCTTGCCGCCGGGGGTCGTGACGACCGGCGCCTGGAGCAGCTCCGCCAGCTGCCTCAGCTTGCCGGAGGCGTCCGCGCGGACCACTCCCCCGCCCGCGATGATCGCCGGGCGGGCCGCGTTGGACAGCAGGTCGGCGGCGACGGCGGTCAACTCGGGGCGGGGCGGCAGCTCCTCGGGGAAGGCGTCGCCGCCCGTCACCACCGGGATCGCCGTCCCGGCGAGCAGCACGTCCTGCGGGATCTCCACCCACACCGGCCCGTGCGGGGCGGTCAGCGCCGACTTCCAGGCCGCCTCGATCGCCGACGGGATCTGCGACTGGGTGCGCACGGTGTGGACGGACTTGACCACCCCCCGGAACGAGGCCGCCTGGTCGGGCAGTTCGTGCAGGTAGCCGTGGCGCCCGCCGCCGAGGCCCGCGGTGGGGACCTGGCTGCTGATCGCCAGCACGGGCGCGGACGCGGCCGCCGCCTCCTGGAGCGCGGCCAGGGACGTCAGCGCGCCCGGCCCGGTCGACAGCAGCAGCGGCGCCGCCTCACCCGTGATCCGGCCGTAGGCGTCGGCCGCGAACCCGGCGTTGTTCTCCACCCGCAGGCCGATGTAGCGCAGGTCGGAGCGGCGCAGCGCGTCGAACATGCCGAGCGCGTGCTGGCCGGGCAGGCCGAAGACGGTCGTCGCGCCCAGGGCGGCCAGGGTCTCCACGACCAGGTCTCCGCCGTTGCGGCCGTCAGGAGGATTCAGGGCGGCCTCCGTCTGGGCGGGCGTCGGGCGGAGCACCAGGTCGTGGTCGTGGGTCACTTGGCTTCCGAGTCCTTCCGGGCCGCGGCGATCTGGCGGGACATGATCGTGGTCAGTTCGTACGCCGTGTGGGAGGCGGCCACCGACGTGATCTCCGCGTGATCGTACGCGGGGGCCACCTCGACGACGTCCGCCGAGACCAGGTTGCAGGAGGCCAGTCCGCGCAGGATCTCCAGCAGCTCGCGCGAGGTCATGCCTCCGGCCTCGGGCGTGCCGGTGCCGGGGGCGTGGGCCGGGTCGAGGCAGTCGATGTCGATGGAGATGTACAGCGGCCGGTCGCCGATGCGCTGGCGGAGCTGGTCGGCGACCTCGTCGGCGCCGCGGCGGTAGACGTCCGCCGAGGTGACGATGCCGAAGCCCATCTTCTCGTCGTCGGTGAGGTCCTGCTTGCCGTACAGCGGGCCGCGGGTGCCGACGTGGGAGAGCGCGGAGGTGTCGAGGATGCCCTCCTCCACGGCACGGCGGAACGGGGTGCCGTGGGTGTACTCGGCGCCGAAGTAGGTGTCCCAGGTGTCCAGGTGGGCGTCGAAGTGCAGCAGGGCGACCGGGCCGTGCTTCTTCGCGACCGAGCGCAGCAGGGGCAGCGCGATGGTGTGGTCGCCGCCGAGGGTCATCAGCCGGGCGCCCGTGCCGAGCAGGTCGTCCGCGGCGGCCTCGACGGTCTCCACGGCCTCGTTGATGTTGAACGGGTTCACGGCGATGTCGCCGCCGTCCGCGACCTGCGCGAGGGCGAACGGGGAGGCGTCCTGCGCCGGGTTGTACGGGCGCAGGAGCCGGGACGCCTCGCGGATGGCGTTGCCGCCGAAGCGGGCGCCCGGCCGGTACGAGACACCGGAGTCGAACGGCACGCCCACGACGGCGACGTCGGCGCGGCCGACCTCGTCCAGCCGGGGCAGCCGGGCGAAGGTCGCGGGACCGGCGTACCGGGGCACGCGGGAGGAGTCGACGGGCCCGCGGGGAGTCTCGTTGCTGCTCATGGGAGAAATGCCTTCTTTCCTACGCTTCATCGCGTATGTACTGCTTGCCGTATGACTCTACCGGGAAGCCGGGACCGGTTCGGACGCGAGTTCGGTCGAGCGCCCGGCGAGCCGCTCGCGCCAGGCGGCCAGGACGGCGGCGTCGGTGGCCGGGGAGGCCAGCGAGACGATCACGTAGGCGGCGAGCGAGGCGAGCAGACCGTAGTAGACGGGCTCGTTGGCGAGGATGCCGTGGGTCGCCATCAGCACGACGACCGCGACTCCGCCGGCCGTGACGGAGGCCAGGGCGCCGTAGACCGTGCCGCGCCTCCACACCAGGCCGCCGAGGATCGGCACGAGCAGTCCGCCGACGAGGAGGTTGTAGGCGACGGTCAGGGCCTCCACGACGTTGTCGATGGCGATGGCCGTGCCGATCACCGCCAGGCCCATGAGCAGGATGAAGGCCCGGTTGCCCCTCACCTCGTCGTGGTCGCCGGCCGGCGCGCTCCGGCCGCTCCCCCGCAGCCGGGACCAGATGTCGTTGTTGGCGACGGTGGCGCAGGCGATCAGCGCGCCGGAGGAGGTCGACATCACGGCGGCCAGCGCGGCGGCGAGCACCAACCCCCGCACACCGACGGGCAGTTCGTCCTTCACTATGGTCGCGAAGGCGTCGTCCGGGCTGCCGAGCTTCGGGTACAGCACCTTGGCCGCCGTGCCGATGACGGCTCCGGCGAGGGCGTAGACGAGGCAGTAGGTGCCGGCGACGGTCCCGCCCCACTTGGCGGTGCGGTCGCTGCGGGCGGTGAACACGCGCTGCCAGATGTCCTGCCCGATGAGCATGCCGAACGTGTAGATCAGCACGTACGTGAAGATCGTCTCGCCGCCGATGCCCAGCGGGTCGAAGTACTCGGTGGGCAGCTGCGCCTTCATCTCGCCGAACCCGCCGGCCTTCACGACGGCGATGGGCAGCAGCAGGAGCAGCACGCCGACGGTCTTGACGACGAACTGCACCATGTCGGTCAGCGTGATCGACCACATGCCGCCGAGGGTGGAGTACGCGACGACGATCGAGCCGCCGAGGACGATCGCCAGGGTGCGGTTGATGTCGAACAGGACGTCGAAGATCGTGGCGTAGGCGATGGTCGAGGTCACCGCGAGCATCAGCGTGTAGGCCCACATGACGAGCCCGGAGATGACCCCGGCGCGGCCACCGCCGTAACGCAGGTCGAGCATCTCGGAGACGGTGTAGACCTTCAGCCGGGCGATGCGGGCGGAGAAGAACACGGACAGGGCGAGCAGGCCCAGGCCGATGGTGAACACCATCCAGGCGCCGGACAGGCCGTACTGGTAGCCCAGTCCGACGCCGCCGATGGTGGAGGCGCCGCCGAGGACGATCGCCGCCATGGTGCCGGAGTACATGGCCGGGCCGAGCCGGCGGCCGGCCACGAGGAACTCGCTCTTGGACCGGGCGCGGCGCATGCCCCACCAGCCCATGGCCAGCATCCCGGCCAGGTAGACGACGATCACGAGGTAGTCGACGGCCATGGGGCCTCCTTCGCACGCGCTCGCTCGCCCGGGGACGAGGGGGACGAGGACTGACCCTAGGTGGCCGGAAAGCGACTGCGAAGTGTACGTTTCATCCATTCGCGGTGGCCGTGGATGGAGGGAAAGCACACCATGCCGGAGCCTGCCGTCCCACCCACCCCGCCGGTGGAGCTGCCCGCCCTGCTGGCCCGCGAGGAGCTGGCCCTGCGGCAGATCGCGGGACCGCCCGCCGCGGGCACCGTCGTCCACTGGGTGCACACCTCGGAGATGGCCGACCCGTACCCGTACCTGCTGGGCGGGGAGCTGCTGCTCACGGCGGGCGTGCACGTCCCGGAGGCGGCGGGGACGGGCACCTACTTCGACGACTACGTGTCCCGGATCGTCGCGGCCGGCGGCGCGGCCCTCGGCTTCGGGGTGGCCCCGGTGCACGACACGGTGCCGAGGGCGCTGGTCGAGGCATGCGACGCGCACGGCCTGCCCCTGCTGGAGGTCCCGCCGCAGACCACCTTCTCGGGCGTGGCCCGCGCGGTGTGGCAGCTGATGTCCCGGGCCCGCCTGTCCGAGCTGCGCCGGGTGACCGAGGCCCAGCAGAGCCTCGCCTCCGCCGCGTCCCGCCCCGACCCGGTCCCGTCCGTGCTGCGCGGGCTGGCCCGGTGGCTGGGCGGCTGGACGGTGCTCCACGGTCCGGAGGGGGCGGTGGTCGCGGACGGCGGACGCGAACCGGACGACGCGACGCGGGCGGCGCTCGCCCGCCTGTCCGAGGTGGTCCGGCCGGCCGGGGACGGCACCGGCCGGCCCGCGCCCACCTCCGCCACGGACACCGTCGCCGGCACGCACCTGGCCTGCTACGCGCTCGGCGCCGGGCACGGCTTCGTGCTCGGGGTCGCCGCCCCGCGCCGGGCGGCCGCGGACCACACCATCGCCTCCGTCGCCGCCGTGCTGCTGTCCCTCCTCACCGGGGAGCAGCACAGCGGCACGGGAGCGGACCGTTCCGCCGCGCTGGTACGGCTGCTGCTGGGCGCGTCCCCCGAGGAGGTCGCCGGGCTGCTCGGCGGCGGGCGCTGGCTGGTCGTGCACGGGCGGCCGGAGCCGGACGTCGCCCCCGACCCGGTCGCCGCCTCCGCGCTGGGGGCGGCGCTCGGCTCCGCCCTGGTCGACCCGGCCGGCGACGTCGTCCGGGTCCTCGTCCCGGCCGGCCGGGCACCCGCCCCGCTGCCCGGCTGGACCCTGGGCGTCAGCACCGCCGTCGCACCGGCCGACTGGACCCTCGCCGACACCCAGGCCGCCCGCGCCCTGGCCCGGGCCCGCGCCACCCGGGCCCCGCTGGTCCGGCACGGCGCACGCCCCGCCCTGGCCGACCTGGTGCCCTCCGAGGAGGCGGCGGCCCACGCCCGTGCCCTCCTGGCCCCCGTCGCGGCGCATCCCGCGCTCACCGAGACCCTGCGCACCTGGCTCTCCCTGCACGGCAGCTGGGACCGCACGGCCGTCGCCCTGTCCGTGCACCGCAACACCGTCCGCCAGCGCATCGCCCGCTGCGCACGGCTGCTGGAGACGGACCTCGACGACCCGGACGTCCGCATGGAACTGTGGTTCGCGCTGCGGCACGTCTGAGGAGACGAGCGGGGA
>NZ_JAPSKN010000217.1:4458-6070 GCF_031181705.1 Streptomyces sp. | reverse complement strand
TCACCGTGGTGGCCGTCGCACGCGGATCAGGAGCCTACGCCGCCGGACTCAGGTCCGCTCGGCCGAACAGGAGGGCGTAGCCCGGGGGGAGTTGGGCCAGGATGCGGGTCACCAGGTCGTCGCCGATCAGCGGTGGGAGCACGCTGAGGACGGAGCTGACGTCCCAGCGGGCCGTGGCGGGAGTGGCTCCCGGGGTGCGGGACGCCACCTCGTCGACGAACCGCGCGGCGGTCAGCCGGTGCGTGGCCGGGATCTGGGCGGCGATCAGGCGGGCCGCCTCTTCGGGGAGGGCGCGGGCCAGGTCGACCCGTTCCTCGCCGATGACATGGGCACCGAGGGCCGCCAGGACGGTACGGGTGACCTGTTCGGCCTTGGTCCGGGTGTCGTACTGGCCCGACGCGCGGACTGCCTCGACGAGTCGGGGCCAGCCGTTGTCGTCATCGTGGTCTCTCGCGGTCACACCGGGCACTGTCGCCGTGCTCATGTGCGGGTTGTTCCTCCGGGTGCGTGGGTGCGGTCCTCCCGGGGCGCGCCACCGTGCGTGCGTACCGCACGCGGTGGCGCGACCCGTGGACGGGCGGTGTTCGCGGGGGGGGGTGCGGTCAGCCGCTGATCTGCTTGCGGCTGTCGCCGCCCGTGATCTGGATGCGGCGGGGCTTGGCCTGCTCGGCCACGGGAATGCGCAGGGTCAGGACACCGGCCTCGTACGAGGCGTCGATGCGCTCCGTGTCGAGCGTGTCGCCGAGGAAGAGCTGGCGGGTGAAGGTGCCGGTGGGACGCTCGGCGACCAGCGTTTCCGCGCCCTCGGGGGCGGGGGACCTGCGCTCGGCTCGCACGTTGAGGACGTTGCGTTCGACGTCCAGTTCGATCGTCTCGGGGTCGATGCCGGGGAGGTCGAAGTGGACGTAGAAGTCGTCCCCGGAGCGGTAGGCGTCCATCGCCATCGCGGACGGGCGGGTGGCGGAGCCCAGGACCTGCTGGGTGAGCCGGTCGAGTTCACGGAAGGGGTCCGTGCGCATGAGCATCACGGGTCACTCCTCTCTTCAGACGCTGTGAGTGCGATGCCCTACGTTCTATGTCCTCTTATATAGCTCGGAGGAGGAAACTTGACAAGCCTCGACTCAGGTTCGAGGCGGGGGTGGTGGGCTCGGGGCGTGTTCCGTGGGGGGTTAGCCTCGTGGTCTCGCAAGCGTGGCAGGAGGCAGGTATGGCGAAGGTTCCCAGCGCGGTGGTGGCCGCGAGCGGGCTCGTGGGCGGGTACGGCGTGGCCCGGTGGACCAGGCAGCGGCCGCTCGGCGGGGTCGTGCTCGCCGCAGCCGGTGCGGCGGCCGCACGGCAGTGGCGGCAGCAGGCCGGCGGGGTGGCCGCGGGGGCGTTGTCGGCCGCCTATGTCGCCGCGTTCGCCGGCTCTCACCCGCTGGCCCGGAAGGTGGGGGCCTGGCCTGCCGTGTTCGGCGTGGCGGGGGCCGTGGGGCTGGCGTCCTGGGTGGTGGCGGACCGGCGGCGGGGCGGGGCGTAGGGCCCGGGAAGCCGCGCGGCCCGCGGTCCGGCCTCGTGCCGACAGGCCGGGCCGCGTGGGCACACGGTGATGGGCACACGGTGCCGGGCACAC
>NZ_JAPSKN010000217.1:0-4358 GCF_031181705.1 Streptomyces sp. | reverse complement strand
CGCCGGACTTCGCCTTGCCCGCCGCCGCCGTCAGCGGCTTGGCGATGTCCTCCAGGGAGCGGCGTTCGGCGTTCACCGCCAGGAGCGCCGCCACCAGGCCCGCCAGGCACATCAGCGTCGCGCCGATCGAGAAGGCGAGGACCGTTTCGCCGACGACGCCGGATTCCGTGAGCTTGGCGAACAGCAGCGGGCCGCTGATGCCGCCGGCCGCGGTGCCGATGGCGTAGAAGAAGGCGATGGACATCGCGCGGGTCTCCATCGGGAAGACCTCGGAGACCGTCAGGTAGGCGCTGGAGGCGCCCGCCGAGGCGAAGAACAGGACAGCGCACCAGCACGCCGTCATCGTGGCCGCGCTCAGGGAGCCCTGGTCGAAGAGCCAGGCCGTGCCGAACAGGAGCAGGCCGGACAGGATGTACGTGCCGGAGATCATCACGCGGCGGCCGACCGTGTCGAACAGCTTGCCCAGCAGCAGGGGGCCGAAGAAGTTGCCGAGCGCGATGACCGCGAAGTAGTAGCCGGTGCTGCCGCTCGGGACGTCGAAGAACGTCGTCAGGATCGCGCCGAAGCCGAAGGTGATCGCGTTGTACAGGAACGCCTGGCCGATGAAGAGGGAGAAGCCGAGGATGGCCCGCTTGCGGTAGTCGGAGAAGACCGTGCGGCCGATCTCCAGGAAGGAGACGCTGCGCCGCTGGTGGATGGTGATCTCACCCTCCGGGGGCGGCAGCGGCTTGCCGCGCTCCCGTTCGATCTCCTGCTCGATGGAGGAGACGATGCGTTCCGCCTCGTCGTCCCTGCCGTGGATCAGCAGCCATCGCGGGCTCTCCGGTACGTGCCGCCGCACGAGGAGGATGACCAGGGCGAGGACCGCGCCGAGGGCGAAGGTCAGACGCCAGCCGACGTTCGCCGCGAAGATGTCGGTGTCCAGGGCGACGATCGACAGCAGGGAACCGAAGACCGCGCCCAGCCAGAAGCTGCCGTTGATCATCAGGTCGACGCGGCCGCGGTACTCCTTGGGGATCAGCTCGTCGATCGCGGAGTTGATGGCCGCGTACTCGCCGCCGATGCCGAAGCCGGTGAGGAAGCGGAAGAGGAAGAACCACCAGGTGTCGAAGGCGATCGCGGTGAGGGCGGTGGCGGCGAGGTAGACCGCCAGGGTGATCATGAAGAGTTTCTTGCGCCCCCACTTGTCGGTCAGGCGGCCCCAGAAGAGGGCTCCGATGCAGGCGCCCGCCACGTAGAGGGCGGCCGCCATGCCGGTGACCTCGCCCGAGGTGATGGGCAGGCCGCTGCCGGGTTCGGACAGGCGGCTTGCGATGTTGCCGACGACGGTGACTTCCAGACCGTCGAGGATCCACACGGTGCCGAGACCGATGACGATGGTCCAGTGCCAGCGCGACCACGGGAGGCGGTCGAGTCTGGCGGGGATGCTGGTGGTCACGGTCCGGCCGGTCTCGGCCTGCGCGGTGGTCATGGGCTCCCTCCTCGTCGAGAAGAACCCCCTTCATGTGCCCTGACCGGCTCTCGTTACGCCCCGAGCGCGTGCGTCACCGTGTAGATGAGCAGGCCCGCCAGGGAGCCGACCACCGTGCCGTTGATGCGGATGAACTGCAGGTCGCGGCCGATGTTCGCCTCGATCTTCTTCGTGGTGTGCTCGGCGTCCCAGCTCGCGACCGTGTCCGTGATCAGGGAGGTGATCTCCTTGCGGTAGGTGGTGACGACGTAGACGGCCGCGTCCTCCACCCACTTGTCGACCTTGTCCTGCACCTTGCGCTCGCCCGCCATCCGGGAGCCCAGCGACAGCAGCGAGGCCCGTACGCGCAGCCGCAGCTCGCTGCGCTCGTCCTCCGCCGCCGCGACGATCATGGACCGGACGGCGGTCCAGGCGCTGGCGATGAGGTCCTGGACCTCGCCGCGGCCGAGCACCTCGCCCTTGAGCCGTTCGACGCGGGCGCGGGTGTCGGTGTCGGACTGCAGGTCGGAGGCGAAGTCGGTGAGGAAGCGGTCCAGGGCGCCGCGCGCGGGGTGGGCGGGCATGTCGCGCATCTCGGTGACGAAGCGCAGCAGTTCCTTGTAGACGCGCTCGCCGACCTTCCTGTCGACGAACTTCGGGGTCCAGCCGGGGGCGCCGCCCTGGACGGCGTCCATGACGGAGTCGCCGTGCAGCACGAGCCAGTCGTGGGCGCGGTTGACGATCAGGTCGACGACCCGCCTGTGGCCGCCGTCGGCGACGACCTTCTCCAGCATCTTGCCCATGCCGGGCGCGATCTCCTGGGCGCCCGCGCGGCGGGTGATGGCCTCGCCGACCACGGCCTGGACGTCGGAGTCGCGCAGGACGGTCAGGGCGCCGCGCAGGGCGGTGGACAGCTCGGCGGTGACCCGGTCGGCGTGCTCGGGGACGGCGAGCCAGGCGCCGAGGCGGCTGCCGATGCCGACGGCGCGCAGCCGCTGCCGTACGACGTCCTCGGAGAGGAAGTTCTCCCCCACGAACTCGCCCAGGGAGACGCCGAGCTGGTCCTTCTTCTTGGGGATGATCGCCGTGTGCGGGATGGGGATGCCGAGGGGGTGGCGGAACAGGGCGGTGACGGCGAACCAGTCGGCGAGCGCGCCGACCATGCCCGCCTCGGAGGCCGCGGCGACGTAGCCCGCCCAGGCGCCGGCGCCGGAGTTCTGGGCGATCTTGGCGAGGACGTAGACCACGGCCACGAACAGCAGGAGTCCGGTGGCGGTGAGCTTCATCCGGCGTACGCCGCGCTGTTTCTCCTCGTCCGCCGGGCTGAAGGTCGTCATCGCACGGTTGACGGTGGTGCCGGGGCGGGCATGCTCCCCGCCGACACCGACCTTTTGTTCCGTTCTGGTCCGTTCCATCCGCTCCACCCGCTCGGTGATCCCGCACACATTGTCCCTTCCTGACCGACTCCTGGAACGGAACAGGAGTTCCCGGCGTCTGTCGGGAGGGGGTGTTGCCACGGGGTCCTGTGAGCCTCCCCCGGTCCATGACGCATCATGGGCACATCAGATCGGAGCCTGGGCTCCCATCGCCCGAGGAGAACTACACAGCATGACCCGAGGACGTGGCTACGCCCTCTTGGCCCTGGTCGTCGCAGCGATCGTGGCCCTTTCCACCGCCCTGTACGTCGGGGTGGCGTCCGACAACGGCGAGCCGGGCCGGAACGCCCTCGGTGACGGCCGCGCCCCGAACTCCGCCGCCCCCGCCTCCACCGGCACCTGGGTCAGCACGTGGTCCACGTCCCCGGCCGCCGGCGAGCCCGGCACCGAGACGACGGGCATGGCGGACCGTTCGGTGCGCAACGTCGTCCACACCAGCGTCGGCGGTACGAGTGCCCGCGTGACGCTGTCCAATCTCTACGGCCGGTCCCCGCTGAGCATCACGGGCGCGTCGATCGCCCTGGCCGCGGGCCCCGGCACGCCGGCCGCGCTGCCGGACACCCTGCGGCAGCTCACCTTCAACGGCGGCCCGACGGTCGTCATCCCGCCGGGCCGGCAGGTGATGAGCGACGCCGTGCGCATCGCCGTCCCGCACGACTCGGACGTCCTGATCACCACGTACACGCCGGCCGGCTCCGGCACGGTGACGTACCACCCGCACGCCCGGCAGATCTCCTACCTGGCGCAGGGCGACCACACGCGGGACACGACGGGCACGCCGTACACCGAGCAGACCAAGAACTGGCGGTACCTGACCGCGCTGGACGTGCTGAGCAACGAGTCCGAGGGGACGGTCGTCGCGCTCGGCGACTCGCTCACGGACGGCATCACGTCCACGATGAACGCCAACAACCGGTGGACCGACGTCCTGTCCGACCGGCTGCGCGCGGAGATCGCCGCCGGGCGGGACCTGCCGCGCTACAGCGTCGTCAACCAGGGCATCAGCGGCAACCGGGTCCTCACCGACGGGCTGGGCCGCCCCGCGGACAACCCCAGCGGCCTGAACCGCTTCTCGCGGGACGTGCTGCAGCGGACGAACGTCAAGGTCGTCGTCATCGACCTCGGCGTCAACGACATCCTGCGCAACCCGCGGCTCGCCGACCCCCAGGCGATCCTGGGCGGCCTGCGCACGATGGTGGGCCAGGCCCACGCGCGCGGCCTGAAGGTCGTCGGCGCGACCCTGATGCCGTTCCACGGCCACCGCGGCTACACGGACGCGCGGGAGTCGGTGCGCCAGGCCGTCAACGCCGAGATCCGCTCCGGGCGGGTCTTCGACGCGGTGGTCGACTTCGACGAGGCGCTGCGCGATCCGTACGACCCGCGCCGGCTGCGCGCCGACTACGACTCGGGCGACCATCTGCACCCCAGCGACAAGGGCTACACGCGGATGGCCGAGGTGTTCGACCTGGAGT
>NZ_JAPSKN010000075.1 GCF_031181705.1 Streptomyces sp. | reverse complement strand
CCCCCCACGCGAAGCCGTCCGGGACCGTGAACGCCCCGGCGTCGCCGCGATGACGAGGCGGTGGGAGCCCGTGCCGTCGGGGGAGACGCCGGCGACCTTCGCCGGCCGGAGCGCTTGTACAGCGACAGCTTCACCGGTCCGGGGCCCGGTCTCGAACTCGACGTACTCCCTTGCCGCCGAAGCTCTCCGCCGCGGCCAGGCCGTGCGCGGCACCGAACCGCTTGCCGGCCCACGCGTCCCCGACGCCGAGCAGCAGCACGATCTCCTGACCGGTCCGCACGCACCCGACCGCGGCCGGTCAGGACTCCCGCTGCCGCTTCTGGTTCGCCAGCAGCTCGTGCAGCGGTTCCGTCGCCCGCCTGCGGTACTCCTGCACCGCCCAGCCGTTGCCGTCCGGGTCCCGGAAGTGCATGAACGTGGCGCCGTCGTCCGGCGCGTACCGGACCGGCTCCGAGACATCGAGGCCGCGGGCGACGAGTTCCGCGTGGGCCGCCTTGATGTCGGCGACGCACAGTTGCAGGCCCTGGTAGGACCCGGGGGCCGGGGTGGGGCCCGGGGTCATCTCCCAGAGGGAGTCGCCGAGGGCGATCGAACAGCCGGAACCCGGAGGCGTCAGCTGGACGATCCGCATCCCGGGCATGACCTCCTGGTCGATGTCCACGTGGAAGCCGACCTTGTCCCGGTAGAAGTCCCGGGCCCGGTCGATGTCGGTCACGGGCAGCGGGATGACTTCGAGGGTGAAGTCCATGGCGTGACTCCTTCGTCGGGCGGCAACGGCATCAGGCACCGCGCGTCGGGCGAACCGCCACCGCGCCTGGCTGAACGGCTCCCCCTACCGAAGCCGAAAACCGCACGCGGCGCCACCGACTGGACGGCCGGGCGTCCCCCGCCGTGGCGCGAAACGGCCCTCCCGTACCTCGACCCGCCAGAAGCCGCCGTACTTCTCCTCCAGCCCGCGGACGGCCCCCGTAGCCGGGCGCCGTCGGTGACGCGCCTCGTGTGCCGGCGCCCGTCCGGCCGTACGGCCGAGATGCGCAGCAGCCGTGCTCTCCCCGGCGGACCCCGTCCGCCCGCCGAACTCACCGGCGCTCGCCCCGGGTCCTGCGGTTAGGCTCGAAGCCGTACGACCTTGATCCGATGCAGGCCCGGAAAGAGTGCGAGGAGGCCCGGATGACGGCGGCCCCGGGGCGCAGGAGCAGTACCTTCACACGGCTGCTGCGGCACGGCTTCACCGACGCCTCCGCCGCCGAGCGGCTCCTGGACAGCGTCGAGCTCGCGCCCCTGCGCGACGACCCGGTGCTGCTGGACGCGCTGGGCGCGACCGCCGACCCCGATCTCGCGCTGCTCGGCCTCGTCCGGCTGCTGGAGGCCCAGCCGCACCCGGGCGCCCGCCGGGAGCTGCTCGACACGCTGATCTCGGCCAAGCCGCTGCGCGACCGCCTGCTCGGCGTCCTCGGCGCCTCCACCGCCCTCGCCGACCACCTCACCCGGCACCCGGACGACTGGCAGGCCCTGGTGACCTACGAGGCGCGGGACCTGCACCCCGGGGTGGCGGAGTTCGAGGCCGGCCTCGCACAGGCCGACGACCCGGTCTCGCTGCGCGTCGCCTACCGCCGCTGCCTGCTGTCCATCGCCGCCCGCGACGTGTGCGGCACGACCGGCGTCGCCGAGTCCGCCGCCGAGCTGGCCGACCTCGCCACCGCCACCCTGCGCGCCGCCCTCGGTCTCGCCCGGGCGGCGGCGCCCGAGGACGACGCCCTGTGCCGGCTCGCCGTCATCGCGATGGGCAAGTGCGGCGGCCACGAGCTGAACTACGTCTCCGACGTCGACGTCATCTTCGTCGGCGAGGCGGTCGAAGGGGCCGACGAGACCAAGGCGATCCGGGCCGCGACCCGGCTCGCCTCGCACATGATGCGGATCTGCTCGGAGACCACGGTCGAGGGCTCCATCTGGCCCGTCGACGCCAACCTCCGCCCCGAGGGCCGCAACGGCCCGCTGGTGCGGACCCTGGCCAGCCACCTCGCCTACTACCAGCGCTGGGCCAAGACCTGGGAGTTCCAGGCGCTGCTCAAGGCCCGCCCGGTCGCCGGCGACCTCGACCTCGGCGCGCAGTACGTCGAGGCCGTCCAGCCGCTGGTGTGGAAGGCCGCCGAGCGCGAGAACTTCGTCTCCGACGTGCAGAAGATGCGCCGCCGGGTCGTGGAGAACATCCCCGCCGCCGAGGTCGACCGCCAGCTGAAGCTGGGCCCGGGCGGCCTGAGGGACGTCGAGTTCGCCGTGCAGCTGCTCCAGCTGGTGCACGGCCGCGCCGACACCTCGCTGCGCAGCGGCACGACCCTCGACGCGCTCAAGGCCCTCGCCGCCGGCGGCTACGTCGGCCGCTCCGACGCCGCGCAGCTCGACGAGGCCTACCGCTTCCTGCGCACCCTGGAGCACCGCATCCAGCTGTTCCGGCTGCGGCGCACCCACCTCGTGCCGGAGGACGAGGCGGAGCTGCGCCGCATCGGCCGTTCCCTGGGCCTGCGCACCGACCCGGTCGCCGACCTGCACCGCGAGTGGCGGCGGCACGCCACCGTGGTGCGCCGGCTGCACGAGAAACTGTTCTACCGGCCGCTGCTCGACGCGGTCGCCCAGCTCGCCACCGGCGAGGCCCGGCTGAGCGCCGAGGCGGCCCGGGAACGCATGGTCGCCCTCGGGTACGCCGACCCGGCCTCCGCCCTGCGCCACCTGGAGGCGCTGGCCTCCGGCGTCACCCGCAAGGCCGCCATCCAGCGCACCCTGCTGCCCGTGCTGCTCGGCTGGTTCGCCGACTCCGCCGACCCGGACGCGGGCCTGCTCAACTTCCGCAAGGTCTCCGACGCCCTCGGCAAGACGCCCTGGTACCTGCGGCTGCTGCGGGACGAGGGCGCCGCCGCGCAGAACCTCGCCCGGGTCCTGTCGGCCGGGCGCCTCGCCCCCGACCTGCTGATGCGCGCGCCCGAGGCGGTCGCGCTGCTCGGCGACGGGGACGGCGGCGGCCTCACGCCCCGGCCGCGCGCCCACCTGGAGCAGGAGATACTCGCCGCGGTGAACCGGGCCGACGGAGCCGCCCAGGCGGTCACGGCCGCGCGCGGGGTGCGCCGCCGGGAGCTGTTCCGCACGGCCGCCGCCGACATCGTCGGCTCCTACGGCACCGAGGAGCAGCCCGCCGAGGCCGACCAGGGCGCCCTGGTGGACCGGGTCGGGGCGGCGGTGTCCGACCTGACCGCCGCGACCCTCGTCGGCACGCTCCGCGCGGTCGTGCGGGACGGCTGGGGCGACGAGCTGCCCACCCGCTTCGCGATCATCGGCATGGGCCGGTTCGGCGGCCACGAACTGGGCTACGGCTCCGACGCGGACGTGCTGTTCGTGCACGAGCCGCGCGACGGCGTCGACGAGCGGGAGGCGTCCCAGGCGGCGAACAAGGTCGTCTCCGAGATGCGCCGCCTGCTGCAGCTCCCGAGCGCCGACCCGCCCCTGCTCATCGACGCCGACCTGCGCCCGGAGGGCAAGTCCGGGCCGCTGGTGCGCACGCTCACCTCGTACGCGGCGTACTACCGCCGGTGGTCGCTGACCTGGGAGTCGCACGCCCTGCTGCGGGCCGAGCCGGTCGCCGGGGACGCGGACCTGGGCCGCCGCTTCATCGAACTGATCGATCCGCTGCGTTACCCGGCGGACGGGCTCGGTGACGAGGCCGTGCGCGAGATCCGGCGGCTCAAGGCCCGGATGGAGCGGGAGCGGCTGCCACGCGGCGCCGATCCCAAGCTGCACGCCAAGCTCGGGCCGGGCGGGCTGTCGGACGTGGAGTGGACCGTGCAGCTGCTGCAGCTGCGGCACGCCGCCCGGGAACCGGGTCTGCGCACCACCCGCACCCGCGAGGCCCTGGCCGCGGCCCGCGCGGCCGGGCTCATCACGGACGAGGACGCCGGGACACTCGACGAGGCCTGGGTCCTCGCGACCCGCGTGCGCAACGCGGTGATGCTGGTACGCGGCCGGGCCGGCGACACCTTCCCCTCCGACCCGCGCGAACTGGCCGCCGTGGGCCGGTACCTGGGCCACAACCCGGGCCACGTCGGCGACATGCTCGACGCCTACCGGCGCACCGCCCGCCGGGCGCGGGGCGTGGTGGAGGAGCTGTTCTACGGGGTGACCGAGCGCTGATCCCGGTCCCGGCGCGAGCACCGGGTCCCAGGGCCGCGAGCAGGGGCCGTCAGACCCCGTCCCGCGCGAGCGGCCGGCCCTGTTCCCGGGACGTCCGCGAGCGGGATGCGGCCGGTGCGCGCACCACCCGCGGCAGGGCGTACGGCAGCCTGCCGTACCAGACCCGGGCCACCGCGAACCCGAACGCCAGACAGAGCACGCCCCCGACCGCGTCCAGCCAGAAGTGGTTGGCCGTCGCCACGATCACCACCAGCGTCAGCGCCGGGTACAGCATCCCCAGCACCCGCACCCACGGGACCGTCGCCAGCGCGAAGATCGTCAGACCGCACCACACCGACCAGCCGATGTGCATCGACGGCATCGCGGCGTACTGGTTGGACATGTTCTTCAGGTCGCCGGACGCCATCGAACCCCAGGTCTGGTGGACCATGACGGTGTCGATGAAGTCGCCGCCGTTCATCAGCCGCGGGGGCGCCAGCGGATACAGGTAGTAACCGACCAGGGCGACGGCAGTGGTCGAGAACAGCACCAGCCGGGTCGCCGCGTACCGGCCGGGATGGCGACGGTACAGCCACACCAGCACACCCAGGGTGACCACGAAGTGCAGCGTCGCGTAGTAGTAGTTCATGCCGATGATCAGCCAAGTCACCGAGTTCACGGCGTGGTTGACCGACTCCTCGACGGCGATGCCGAGCCGGTGCTCGGTCTGCCAGATCCAGTCGGCGTTGCGCAGCGCCTCGGCCCGCTGCTCGGGCACGGCGTTGCGGACGAGCGAGTACGTCCAGTAACTCACCGCGATCAGCAGGATCTCGAACCAGAAGCGGGGCCGGCGCGGGGTGCGCAGCCGGCGCAGCACGCGCGGTCCCGTCTCGGCCGCAACGGGGGGCGGGAGGGCCGCCTCCAGGCCCTCCGGCTGCGTCACGGTCGCGTCACCCATAGGCACAAAGTCTGCCAGAAAAGGACTTCCCACCGATCATCCCGCGGCCCGGCCGGAGCCGCGAGTTCTACGGCGAGATCAGGCCGCGCGCCTCAGGACCGCGCACGGTCCCCGGGAGCCGAGGCGGTCGAACCGCGCACCACCAGTTCCGGCATGAACACGAACTCGCTGTGGGGCGCGGGCGTTCCGCCGATCTCCTCCAGCAGCGTGCGCACCGCCGCCTGCCCCATGGCCGGGACCGGCTTGCGGATGGTCGTCAGCGGCGGGTCGGTGAAGGCGATCAGCGGGGAGTCGTCGAACCCGACCACGGAGACGTCCTTCGGCACGTCCAGACCGCGCTGCCGGGCCGCCCTGATCGCGCCCAGGGCCATCATGTCGCTGGCGCACACCACGGCCGTGCAGTCCCGCTCCATCAGGGCGACGGCGGCGGCCTGTCCGCCCTCCAGCGTGTACAGCGAGTGCTGCACCAGCTCCGACTCGACGGCCTCGGCGCCCAGGCCCAACTGCTCCTGCATGGCCCGCACGAACCCCTCGATCTTGCGCTGCACGGGCACGAACCGCTTGGGCCCGAGCGCCAGCCCGATCCGGGTGTGCCCCAGGGACGCCAGGTGCGTCACGGCCAGGCTCATCGCCGCGCGGTCGTCGGGGGAGATGAACGGCGCCTGCACCTTCGGCGAGAAACCGTCGACCAGGACGTACGGCACGCCCTGCGCGCGCAGCCGGTCGTAGCGCTGCATGTCGGCGGTGGTGTCCGCGTGCAGCCCGGAGACGTAGATGATGCCGGCGACCCCGCGGTCCACGAGCATCTCGGTCAGCTCGTCCTCCGTGGAGCCGCCCGGGGTCTGGGTGGCCAGCACGGGCGTGTAGCCCTGCCGCGTCAGCGCCTGGCCGATGACCTGGGCCAGGGCCGGGAAGATCGGGTTCTCCAGCTCCGGGGTGATCAGGCCGACCAGGCCCTCGCTGCGCTGGCGCAGCCGCACCGGGCGTTCGTAGCCCAGCACGTCGAGGGCGGCCAGCACGGACTGGCGGGTCGTGGCGGCGACGCCCGGCTTCCCGTTGAGGACGCGGCTGACGGTCGCTTCGCTCACCCCCGCCTGCAAAGCGATGTCCGCAAGCCGTGTGGTCACAGCACTGGACTGTAGCGGCCGGACTTCTGCTTGCACACCGACGGGACGCCGGGTGCGGGCCGGTGCGCGGCCCGCTGCGGGTTGCTTGGTCATCGCGGTCCCCTGAAGTCGTGTCGGCGTCCGCTCCGCAACGGATGATTCTCCCGGCGGACCCGGATGGCAAGTGCTTGCAGAGTCTTGCACAACTGTCCGACTGTCCGTCGAACAGCCGGTCAGCAAGGCGGATCAAGGCCTCAGGGCCATCGAGAGGAGGTCACGGCGGGATAACCATCCGCACCTCTTGCAACTTTTTGCTGCAAGGTCTTTCGCAACACGTTGCGGCGAGGTTAATGTCACCGACGCCCGGCGGCCAACGGCGCAGTCGGCAGCACAACGGGCTTCACCCTCAAGGAGAACTCATGCGGCGTGGCATAGCGGCCACCGCGCTGGTGGCGTCCCTCGCCCTGGCGGCGACGGCCTGCGGCGGAAGCGGCAGCGGCGACGAGGCCGGCGGTCCGGTCACCATCACCTGGTGGGACACCTCCAACGCGACCAACGAGGCGCCGACGTACCAGGCCCTGGTCAAGGAGTTCGAGGCCGCCAACAAGGACATCAAGGTCAAGTACGTCAACGTCCCCTTCGACCAGGCGCAGAACAAGTTCGACACCGCCGCCGGTTCCAAGGGCGCCCCCGACGTGCTGCGCTCCGAGGTCGGCTGGACCCCCGCCTTCGCCAAGAAGGGCTTCTTCGCGCCGCTGGACGGCACCGAGGCCCTCGCCGAGCAGGACAAGTTCCAGCCCAGCCTGATCGAGCAGGCCACGTACGAGGGCAAGACCTACGGCGTCCCGTTCACCACGGACACCCTCGCCCTCGTCTACAACAAGGAACTGTTCGCCAAGGCCGGCGTCGAGGCGCCCAGGACCTGGGACGACCTGAAGAAGGCCGCCGCCACCATCAAGGACAAGACCGGCGTCGACGGTTACTGGGGCTCCACCCAGGCCTACTACGCCCAGTCCTTCCTCTACGGCGAGGGCACCGACACCGTCGACGTGGACGCCAAGAAGATCACCGTCACCTCGCCCGAGGCCAAGAAGGCCTACGGCACCTGGCAGGGTCTGTTCAAGGGCAAGGGCCTGCACAAGGCCGACACCACCGCCGACGCCTACGCCCACATCCAGGAGGCGTTCGTCAGCGGCAAGGTCGCCTCGATCATCCAGGGCCCGTGGGAGATCACGAACTTCTACAAGGGCTCGGCCTTCAAGGACAAGAACAACCTCGGCATCGCCACCGTCCCGGCCGGCTCCACCGGCAAGGCGGGCGCCCCGACCGGCGGCCACAACCTCTCGGTGTACGCGGGCTCGGACAAGGCCCACCAGGAGGCCTCGCTGAAGTTCGTCAAGTTCATGACCTCGGCCAAGGCCCAGGAGACCATCGCGCTGAAGAACTCCACGCTGCCCACGCGCGAGGACGCCTACACCGCGAAGGTCAAGGCCGACCCGGGCATCGCCGGCTTCCAGAGTGTGCTGCCCGCGGCCCAGCCGCGCCCGGCCCTGCCCGAGTACAGCTCCCTGTGGACCCCGCTCGACGACGAGCTGCTGAAGATCGCGAGCGGCAAGGAGTCCCTGGACAAGGGCCTCGGCAACGCCGAGACCGCCATCGCCAAGCTGGTGCCCGACTACAGCAAGTGACCGCCGCGTGGCCGCCGGGTCCCCCGGTCAAGGGGGAGGGGATCCGGCGGCCACCGGCCCGCGCCTGACCCGGGCAGCCCTCCTTGACCTCCTTGAACATCCAGAAGGTGTCGAACCATGACAGTCGCCATCGACCGAGCGACCGGCAAGCGGCGCGGTGAGCGGGAACCACGGCCCGGACCGGTGCAGCGGCTGAGGAACGGCCTGAACAAGCACTGGTACGCCTACGCGATGGTCGCCCCGGTGGCGATCGTCCTCGGCGTCCTCGTGCTGTACCCGCTGGGATACGGCCTGTACCTCACCCTCACCGACGCCACCAGCCTGAACACCGCCCGCACGATCGGCGTCAACGAGATCGACGCCACCTACAAGTTCATCGGCCTGGACAACTACGCCGACATCCTGTGGGGCCCGACGTCCTACGACCGCTTCTGGTCGCACTTCCTGTGGACGATCTTCTGGACCGCGGCCTGCGTCACCCTGCACTACGGCATCGGACTCGGCCTCGCCCTGCTGCTCAACCAGAAGCTGCGCGGCCGCACCCTGTACCGCATGATCCTGGTGCTGCCCTGGGCGGTGCCGACCTTCGTCACCGTCTTCGGCTGGCGGTTCATGCTCGCCGACGGCGGCATCATCAACAGCGGCCTGGAGTTCCTGCACCTGCCGACGCCGTCGTGGCTGGAGGACACCTTCTGGCAGCGGTTCTCCGCGATCATGGTCAACACCTGGTGCGGCGTGCCGTTCATGATGGTCTCGCTCCTCGGCGGCCTGCAGTCGATCGACGCGAGCCTGTACGAGGCCTCGGAGATGGACGGCGCGAGCGCCTGGCAGCGCTTCCGCTACGTCACCCTGCCCGGCCTGCGCTCGGTCAGCACCACGGTCGTCCTGCTCGGCGTCATCTGGACGTTCAACCAGTTCGCCATCATCTTCCTGCTGTTCGGCAACACCGCCCCCGACGCGCAGATCCTCGTGACCTGGGCCTACCAGCTGGGCTTCGGGCAGCAGCCGCGCGACTACGCCCAGTCCGCCGCCTACGGGATCCTGCTGCTGTCCATCCTGATCGTCTTCACCTCCTTCTACCGCCGCTGGCTGAACCGCAACGACCAGCAGCTCGCGATCTGAGGCAGGAGTCCGAAATGAGTACGACCACCGTCGAGACCCCCGCCCCGTCGGCCGAGCGGCGCCCCGCGAAGGCCCCGGGCCGGACGCGCCGGCGCGGCGAGCAGAGCCGCGCGGCCTCCCTCGCCTCGCACGCCGTGCTGATCGTCGCGAGCCTGACCGCGCTCTTCCCGGTCGCCTGGCTGTTCTTCCTGTCCCTCGGACCGGACAAGGACGACTATCTGCACCCCGGGCGCATCTGGGGCAAGATGACGTTCGACAACTACGCGTTCGTCCTGCAGGACACCAGCTTCTTCGACTGGCTGAAGAGCACGCTGGTGGTGGTGCTGGGCACGACGCTCATCGGCGTCGTCGTCGCCGCGTCCACCGGCTACGCGGTCTCCCGCATGCGGTTCCCGGGCTACCGGAAGTTGATGTGGGTGCTGCTCGTCACCCAGATGTTCCCCATCGCGGTACTGATCGTGCCGATGTACCAGATCCTCTCGGATCTGCAGCTCATCGACAGCTACCTTGGTCTCATCCTTGTCAACTGCACCACCATCGTGCCGTACTGCGCCTGGCTGATGAAGGGCTATTTCGACACCATCCCGTTCGAGATCGACGAGGCCGGGCGCGTCGACGGGCTGACCCCCTTCGGCACGTTCGCGCGGCTCATCCTGCCGCTCGCCAAGCCGGGACTCGCGGTCGCGGCGTTCTACAGCTTCCTCACGGCCTTCGGCGAGGTCGCGTTCGCCTCGACGTTCATGCTGAGCGACGACAAGTACACCTTCGCCGTCGGTCTGCAGACGTTCGTCAGCGAGCACGACGCGCAGCGCAACCTGATGGCCGCGACTGCCGTGCTGATCGCGATACCGGCCGCCCTCTTCTTCTACCTCGTGCAGAAGAACCTGGTGACCGGCCTCACCGCCGGCGGCACCAAGGGGTGACCCCCGCGCCCTTCGGGGCGCTGCCGAACGGCATGTCACAAGCCCGAGGCGGCCGCGGTGCCCATCCGACCCCGCTGTACCGCGGCCGCCTCGTCACCCCACACGTCCCACATGACCGCACCCCAGTTACGCATCAAGGACGACATGAGCCAGCACTCAGCTGCACCTGCCCCCACCTCCGGCTCCACCGTGGCCGTCGCCAAGCGCCGCGACTGGTGGCGGGACGCGGTGATCTACCAGGTGTACCCGCGCAGCTTCGCCGACAGCAACGGCGACGGCATGGGCGACCTGGAGGGTGTCCGCACCCGTCTGCCGTACCTGCGCGACCTCGGCGTGGACGCCGTGTGGCTCAGCCCCTTCTACGCCTCGCCGCAGGCCGACGCCGGATACGACGTCGCCGACTACCGGGCTGTCGACCCCATGTTCGGCAACCTCCTGGACGCCGACGCGCTGATCAGCGACGCCCACCGGCTGGGTCTGCGCATCATCGTCGACCTGGTGCCCAACCACTCCTCGGACCAGCACGAGTGGTTCAAGCGGGCCGTCGCCGAAGGGCCGGGATCGCCGCTGCGGGATCGCTACCACTTCCGCCCCGGCAAGGGCGAGAACGGCGAACTGCCGCCCAACGACTGGGAGTCCATCTTCGGCGGCCCGGCCTGGACCCGGGTCACCGAGCCCGACGGCACGCCCGGCGAGTGGTACCTGCACCTCTTCGCCCCGGAGCAGCCCGACTTCAACTGGAACCACCCGGCCGTCGGCGACGAGTTCCGCTCCATCCTGCGGTTCTGGCTCGACATGGGCGTCGACGGCTTCCGCATCGACGTCGCGCATGGGCTGGTGAAGGCGGACGGGTTGCCCGACCTTGGATCCCACGACCAGGTGAAGCTCCTGGGCAACGATGTCATGCCGTTCTTCGACCAGGACGGCGTGCACGAGATCTACCGCCAGTGGCGGCTGATCCTCGACGAGTACGCGGGGGAGAGGATCTTCGTGGCGGAGGCCTGGACCCCGACCATCGAGCGCACCGCGAACTACGTCCGTCCCGACGAGCTGCACCAGGCCTTCAACTTCCAGTACCTGAGCACCCACTGGGACGCGGCCGAGATGCGCGAGGTCATCGACCGCACCCTGGAGGCCATGCGCCCGGTCGGCGCCCCGGCCACCTGGGTGCTGTCCAACCACGACGTCACCCGGCACGCCACCCGCTTCGCCAACCCGCCCGGCCTCGGCACCCAGATCCGCCTGGCCGGCGACCGGGACCTGGGGCTGCGCAGGGCCCGGGCCGCGAGCCTGCTGATGCTGGCGCTGCCCGGCTCGGCCTACATCTACCAGGGGGAGGAACTCGGCCTGCCCGACGTCGTCGACCTGCCCGACGAGGTGCGCCAGGACCCGGCGTACTTCCGGGGCGCGGGCCAGGACGGCTTCCGGGACGGCTGCCGGGTGCCGATCCCGTGGACCAGGACCGGCTCGTCGTACGGCTTCGGCGACGGGGGCAGCTGGCTGCCGCAGCCGGAGGAGTGGGGCGAGCTGAGCGTCGAGGCGCAGAGCGGGGTGCCCGGCTCGACGCTGGAGCTGTACCGGGCCGCGCTCGCCGTGCGCCGGGAGCAGCCCGACCTCGGAGCCGGCACGTCCGTGGAGTGGCTGCGGGCGCCCGAGGGGGTACTGGCCTTCCGGCGCGGGGAGTTCGTGTGCGTCGCCAACACCACCGGGGAGTCGGTGGCGATGCCGGCGTACGGCCGGGTGCTGGTCGCGAGCGGGGAGATCGTGCAGGTCGACGACGAGGCGAAGGTGCCCGCCGACACCACGGTGTGGTGGACCACCGCGACGACTGCCTGATTTTCCTCTGAATTTGGTACGGCCCGCTGCCCTTTCGGGCGGCGGGCCTTTACCATCTGCGTCACCGCAAGGTTTCTGAACCTTGCAGCAAGAGCCTTCAACGAAGAAGGAAACCCCACATGGCACACAGACACCTCTCCGCCGCCGTCGCGCTCGCCGCGGCTGCGGTTGTCATGCACCCGACTAGTGCCCAGGCCTCCCCACCGGGCACCAAGGACGTCACCGCCGTCCTCTTCGAGTGGAAGTTCGCCTCCGTCGCCCGGGAGTGCACCACCACCCTCGGCCCCGCCGGCTACGGCTACGTGCAGGTCTCCCCACCTGCCGAGCACATACAGGGCCCGCAGTGGTGGACCTCGTACCAGCCGGTCAGCTACAAGATCGCCGGCCGGCTGGGCGACCGCGCGGCCTTCCAGAACATGGTGAACACCTGCCACGCGGCCGGTGTGAAGGTCGTCGTCGACACCGTCATCAACCACATGTCGGCGGGCAGCGGCACCGGCACCGGCGGCTCGTCCTACACCAAGTACAACTACCCCGGCCTGTACTCCTCGTACGACTTCGACAACTGCACCTCGCAGATCACCAACTACCAGGACCGCGCGAACGTCCAGAACTGCGAGCTGGTCGGCCTCGCCGACCTCGACACCGGCGAGGACTACGTCCGCAGGGCCATCGCCGGGTACATGAACGACCTGCTCTCCCTCGGCGTGGACGGCTTCCGCGTCGACGCGGCCAAGCACATGCCGGCCGCCGACCTCGCGAACATCAAGTCCCGGCTGAGCAACCCGTCGGTGTACTGGAAGCAGGAGGTCATCTTCGGCGCCGGCGAGGCCGTCCAGCCCACCGAGTACACGGGCAACGGAGACGTCCAGGAGTTCCGCTACGCCTACGACCTCAAGCGGGTCTTCACCAACGAGAACCTCGCCTACCTGAAGAACTACGGCGAGGGCTGGGGCTACCTGAACAGCGGCGTCTCGGGCGTCTTCGTCGACAACCACGACACCGAGCGCAACGGCTCGACCCTCAGCTACAAGGACGGGGCCACCTACACCCTCGCCAACGTCTTCATGCTGGCCTGGCCCTACGGCGCCCCGGACATCAACTCCGGCTACGAGTTCACCGACCACGACGCCGGCCCGCCGAACGGCGGCCAGGTGAACGCCTGCTGGCAGGACGGCTGGAAGTGCCAGCACAACTGGCCGGAGATCAAGTCCATGGTCGCCTTCCGCAACGCCACGCGCGGCCAGGCCGTCACCAACTGGTGGGACAACGGCGGCGACGCCATCGCCTTCGGCCGGGGCGGCAAGGGCTTCGTGGCCATCAACCACGAGTCGGGCTCCCTGACCCGGACGTACCAGACCTCGCTGCCGGCGGGCACGTACTGCAACGTGCAGAACAACACGCCGGTGACGGTGAATTCGGCCGGGCAGTTCACGGCCACGCTCGGTTCGAACACGGCTCTGGCGATCCACGCGGGCAGGCCCGCCTGCTGAGGCCGGACACCGCGCGCGGCCCCGCCCGTCACCCCCTGGGGCGGCCGGGGCCGCTGTTCCAGACCAGCACACCTGGTTGAAAGTTCTTTCCAACGGTTTCAAGACTCTTGCTGTAAGGGTTTCGGCGGCGATACGGTCGCGCGGGGTCGGACCCGAGAGAGCCGCAATCGCTAGGAGCCCATCTGTGATACCGAGATGGCCGGTGCCGTCCAGGCGCCGTACCGCCCGTGCCGGACGGGTCGCCGCGGTCACCGCCGCCGCGCTGGCCGCCACACTCGTCCAGCCGCTCGCCGCCGGGGCGGCCACCCCGCCGGCGCCTCCGTCCGACGCCCGGCTGGCCGCCGAGCCCGCCCGCCACGACGCCACCCGTGAGCAGTTCTACTTCGTCCTGCCGGACCGTTTCGCCAACGGCGACGCGCGCAACGACAAGGGCGGTCTGACCGGTTCGCGTCTGACGACCGGCTACGACCCCACCGACAAGGGCTTCTACCAGGGTGGCGACCTCAAGGGCCTGACCAAGAGGCTCGACTACATCAAGGGCCTGGGCACCACCGCCCTGTGGATGGCCCCCCTCTTCAAGAACCAGCCCGTGCAGGGCACGGGGGCGAACGCCTCCGCGGGCTACCACGGCTACTGGATCACCGACTTCACCCAGGTCGACCCGCACTTCGGCACCAACGAGGACCTCGAAACCCTCATCGACAAGGCCCACGACAAGGGCATGAAGGTCTTCTTCGACGTCATCACCAACCACACGGCGGACGTCGTCGACTACGAGGAGAAGTCCTACGGCTACCTCTCCAAGGGCGCCTTCCCGTACCTGACGAAGGACGGCGTGCCCTTCGACGACGCCGACTACGCCGACGGGCGGCGGGGCTTCCCGGAGGTCGGCCGGGACTCCTTCCCGCGCACCCCCGTGGTCACCCAGCAGAACAAGGTGCCGTCGTGGCTCAACGACCCGACGATGTACCACAACCGCGGCGACTCCACCTTCGCCGGTGAGAGCTCCACCCACGGCGACTTCTCCGGGCTCGACGACCTGTGGACCGAGCGGCCCGAGGTCGTCAGCGGTATGGAGAGGATCTACCAGCGCTGGGTGCGGGACTTCGACATCGACGGCTTCCGGATCGACACCGTGAAGCACGTCAACATGGAGTTCTGGACGCAGTGGGCCACCGCCCTCGACGCGTACGCGGCCAAGCGCGGCCGGGACGACTTCTTCATGTTCGGCGAGGTCTACTCGGCCGACACGGACGTCACCGCCCCCTACGTCACCGAGGGCCGGCTCGACGCCACCCTCGACTTCCCCTTCCAGGAGGCGGCCCGACAGTACGCCTCCCAGGGCGGCAGTGCGCAGAAGCTCGCGGGTGTCTTCGGCGACGACTACAAGTACACGACCGGCAAGGCCAACGCGTACGAGCAGGTCACCTTCCTCGGCAACCACGACATGGGCCGCATCGGGTCGTTCCTCAAGCAGGACAATCCCGAGGCCACCGACGCCGAGATCCTCGCCAAGGACAAGCTCGCCAACGAGCTGATGTTCCTCAGCCGGGGCAACCCGGTCGTCTACTACGGCGACGAGCAGGGCTTCGCCGGCCCGGGCGGCGACAAGGACGCCCGGCAGACCATGTTCGCCTCGCGCACCGCCGACTACCTCGACGACGACCGCATCGGCACCGACGCCACCCACGCCGAGGACGCCTACGACACCAGAGCACCGCTCTACCGGCAGATCAGCGCTCTCGCCCAGCTCCGCAAGGCCCACCCGGCCCTCACGGACGGCGTCCAGCAGCAGCGCTACGCGGCCGACGGGCCGGGCGTCTACGCCTTCTCCCGCACGGACGCGAAGACCGGCACCGAGTACGTCGTCGCGTTCAACAACGCCGCCGACGCGAGGACCGCGACCTTCGCGACCGGCTCGGCCGGCATGACCTTCCGGGGCCTCTACGGCACCGACGCCTCCGCGAGGAGCGACGGCGACAAGAAGCTCACCGTGACCGTCCCGGCCGGCTCGGCGATCGTCCTCAAAGCGGCGGGCAGGCTCGCGAAGCCCGCCACCGAGCCGTCCCTCACCCTCAAGGCCCCCGCGGCCGGCGCCACCGGCACCGTGGAGCTCTCCGCGGACGTCGAGGGCGGGCAGCTGAACCGGGTCGTCTTCGCCGCCCAGACCGGCAACGGCAGGTGGCGGGTCCTCGGCTCCGCCGACCACGCCCCGTACAAGGTCACGCACACCGTCGGCAAGGACGTCGCCCCGGGCACCGCCCTGCGCTACAAGGCCGTCGTGGTCGACTCGGCCGGCCGCACCGCGAGCGCCCTGGCCGCCTCCACCACCGGCACCCCGCCCGTCGCGGAGCCGCCCGGGGCGTCCTCCCGCGACTACGCGATCGTCCACTACAAGCGCGCGGACGGCGACTACGCCGACTGGGGCCTGTACGCCTGGGGGGACCTCGCCGAGGGCGAGGCCACCGAGTGGCCCGACAGCCACCCCTTCACCGGCCGGGACGCCTACGGCGCCTTCGCCTGGGTCAAGCTCAAGCCCGGCGCCTCGAACGTCGGCTTCCTCGTCATCGACAAGGACGGCACCAAGGACGTCGCCACCGACCGCACGATCGACGTCACCAAGACCGGCGAGATCTGGATCGAGCAGGGCAAGGAGACCGTCACCACCGAGCGCCCCGACTACCCGGCGCCCGACAGGAGCAAGGCCGTCCTGCACTACCACCGGGCCGACGGGAACTACGACGGCTGGGGTCTGCACGTCTGGACCGGCGCCGCCGACCCCACCGACTGGTCCAACCCCCTCAGGCCGGTCGACACTGATGCCTATGGCGCAGTCTTCGAGGTGCCGCTCACCGAGGGTGCCACCAGCCTCAGCTACATCATCCACAAGGGCGACGAGAAGGACCTGCCCACCGACCGGTCGCTCGACCTCAAGGCCGACGGCCACGAGGTGTGGCTGGTGAGCGGCCAGGAGAAGTACCTGCTCCCGCAGCCCGCGGGCTCTGCCGCCGCCCTCGACCTGAGCACCTCCCAGGCGGTCTGGATCGACCGGAACACCCTCGCCTGGAACGGCTCCGACACCGCCGCCTCCGCCCAGCTGCAGTACTCCCGCGACGGCTCGATCAAGGTCGAGGACGGCGCCCTGACCGGCGAGGCGAAGTGGCTGCGCCTGTCGAAGGGCGAGCTGACCGACGCCCAGAAGGCGAAGTTCCCGCACCTGAGGGAGTACGACGCCTGGACCGTCGACCCGCGTGACCGCGACCGGGTCCGCGAGGCCCTGCGCGGCCAGGTCGTCGCCACCCGGCACGCGGCCAACGGGGCCGTGCTCGCGGCCACTGGCGTGCAGATCGCCGGCGTCCTGGACGACCTCTACGACGCCACCGAGGCCGACCTGGGACCGACGTTCGCCAAGGGCCGCCCCACCCTGTCCCTCTGGGCGCCGACCGCGCAGTCCGTGGCCCTGGAACTGGACGGCAGGACCGTCGCCATGCGCCGCGACTCCACCACCGGCGTCTGGTCCGTCACCGGCCCGGCGTCCTGGAAGAACAAGCCCTACCGCTACGTCGTACGGGTCTGGGCGCCCAGCGTCCGCCAGGTCGTCACCAACAAGGTCACCGACCCCTACGCCCTCGCCCTGACCACCGACTCCGAGCGGAGCCTCGTCGTCGACCTGGACGACAGGGACCTCAAGCCGGCCGGCTGGTCGACGTACACCAAGCCGAAGGCCGTGCCGCTGCGGGACGCCCAGATCCAGGAGCTGCACGTCCGGGACTTCTCCGTCGAGGACCGCACGGCGAAGCACCCCGGCACCTACCTCGCCTTCACCGACAAGGCGAGCGACGGCAGCAGGCACCTGCGCGAGCTGGCGAAGGCGGGCACCTCCCACGTGCACCTGCTGCCCGCCTTCGACATCGCCACCATCCCGGAGCGCGGGGCCGACCAGGCGCGGACCGACTGCGACCTCGCCTCCTACCCGGCCGACTCCGACAAGCAGCAGGAGTGCGTCGGGAAGATCGCCGCCGAGGACGCCTACAACTGGGGCTACGACCCGTACCACTACACGGTCCCCGAGGGCTCCTACGCCACCGACCCGGACGGCACGGCCCGCACGGTCGAGTTCCGCAGGATGGTGAAGGCCCTCAACGACGACGGCCTGCGGGTCGTCATGGACGTCGTCTACAACCACACCGCGGCGAGCGGCCAGGAACGGACGAGCGTCCTCGACCGGATCGTGCCCGGCTACTACCAGCGCCTGCTCGCCGACGGCTCGGTCGCCAACAGCACCTGCTGCGCCAACACCGCCACCGAGAACGCCATGATGGGCAAGCTGGTCGTCGACTCGGTCGTCACCTGGGCCAAGCAGTACAAGGTCGACGGCTTCCGCTTCGACCTCATGGGCCACCACCCGAAGGCCAACATCCTGGCCGTCAGGAAGGCCCTCGACGCGCTGACCCTCGACAAGGACGGCGTCGACGGCAAGAAGATCATCCTGTACGGCGAGGGCTGGAACTTCGGCGAGGTCGCCGACGACGCCCGGTTCGTCCAGGCCACGCAGAAGAACATGGCCGGCACCGGCATCGCCACCTTCTCCGACCGGGCCCGCGACGCCGTGCGCGGCGGCGGCCCCTTCGACGAGGACCCCGGCGTGCAGGGCTTCGCGTCCGGCCTGTACACCGAGCCCAACTCCGCCAAGGCCAACGGCACCCCGGCCGAGCAGAAGGCCAGGCTGCTGCACTACCAGGACCTCATCAAGGTGGGCCTGAGCGGCAACCTGAGCGCCTTCGCCTTCACCGACACCAGCGGCAAGCGGGTCAAGGGCTCCGAGGTCGACTACAACGGCGCCCCCGCCGGTTACGCCGACGCGCCCGGCGACGCCCTCGCCTACGCCGACGCGCACGACAACGAGTCCCTGTTCGACGCGCTCGCCTTCAAGCTGCCCGCTTCGGTGAGCGCCTCCGACCGGGCCCGGATGCAGGTCCTCGCCATGGCGACGGCCACCCTCTCGCAGGGCCCGGCCCTCTCCCAGGCGGGCACCGACCTGCTGCGCTCCAAGTCCCTCGACCGCAACTCCTACGACAGCGGCGACTGGTTCAACGCGATCCACTGGGACTGCCGGGACGGCAACGGCTTCGGCCGCGGACTGCCGATGGCGGCCGACAACGCCGGCAAGTGGCCCTACGCCAAGCCCCTGCTGAGCACGGTGAAGGTGGGCTGCGAGCAGATCGAGGGCGCCTCGGCGGCCTACCGCGACCTGCTGCGGATCCGCGCCGCCGAGCCGGACTTCTCCCTCGGCACGGCCGAGCGGGTGCAGTCCCGGCTGTCCTTCCCGCTGTCCGGCACGGACGAGACGCCCGGCGTGATCACCATGCGGCTCGGTGACCTCGTCGTCGTCTTCAACGCCACGCCCCAGCGGCAGGAGCAGCGCGTCCCCGACCTGGCCGGAACCGGCTACCGGCTGCACCCCGTGCAGGCGGCCGGCGCCGACGCCACCGTGAAGTCCTCCGCGTACGCGGAGCAGTCCGGGACGTTCACCGTTCCGGCGCGCACGGTCGCGGTCTTCACCCGGACCGCGGGGTAACGCACCCGGACGGGGCGGACCGCCACCGGCGGTCCGCCCCGTCTGCGGCTAGGGTGAGCCCACCGACCCGGAACAGGAGTGCCGATGCCGCAGATCACCGTCGACTATTCCGCCGACCTCGCGGACGACTTCGACCGGCCCGGTTTCGCGAAGGCGCTGCACGAGGCCACGGTCGGGATCGCCGCCGCCAAGCCGCCGGCCTGCAAGACCCGGTTCCGCCGGACCGAGGACATCGTGGTCGGCCCCGACGCCGAGGGGCACGCCCATGTGCACGTCCACATCGCGCTGCTCGCCGGCCGCACCGACGAGACCAAGGCCCGGCTCACGCAGGCCGCGCTGGAGCTGCTGCGGACGTATCTGAAGCCCGCCGCGGGCGTCGCGCTGCACGCCTCCGCCGAGGTCCGCGACCTGGACCCCTCGTACGCCAAGTCCGAGAGCTGAGCGGCCTCAGGTCGCCAGGGCCAGCAGCCGGCCGGCCAGGTCCGCGAACGGGCCGTCGGCCGGCTCGTCCTTGACGATGCGGCGCAGCAGGGCGGCCATCTCCTCGTCATAGGCGGCGCTGACGGCGGCGAGCGCGGCGAAGTCGTTGACGAGCTGGGGCTCCAGCTCCTCGCGCGGGATGCGCCGGCCGTCCAGCCAGATCAGCGCCGTCGACTCGGCGAGCGAGATCCAGGACCGCACGACCAGTTCCAGCCGCGCGGGCGGATCACTCACGCCCAGGTGCGAAAGGATCTGGACATACGCGGCCTGCCGTACGGAGTCGATGAGCGCGTTGGTCGTCGAGGACCCGACCGCCGGGCCGCCGCGCATCAGGGCGGAGAAACCGGGCCCGTGCTCGTCCACGAAGTCGAAGTAGCGGCGCATCACGCGCAGCAGCCGGGCCCCCAGCGGGCCCTCGTGCGGCTCCACGAACCGGGCCGCCAG
This sequence comes from Streptomyces sp., assembly GCF_031181705.1. Classification (GTDB taxonomy): domain Bacteria; phylum Actinomycetota; class Actinomycetes; order Streptomycetales; family Streptomycetaceae; genus Streptomyces. Next base: position 8,008 of record NZ_JAPSKN010000075.1, on the reverse strand, counting down.
ATCGTCCGAGGCCCGCTGCAACGCGGCCTCGTACAGGCTGAGTTTGCCGGGGAAGTAGTGGTAGACCAACGGGCGTGAGATGCCCGCGGCCGACGCTATCTCGTCGATCGAGACCTCGTCGGGCGAGCGGCGGCTGAACAGTTCGAGGGCGACGCCGATCAACTGCTGCCGCCGCTCCTCGACTCCCATTCTGCGGCGAACCCCGGTAGTCATACGAACACCTTACCGATCGATTCCGGCCGCGAACGGTCCGGAGCGATCGCCGAGGTCCGCCCAGGGCCGCCGGGCCGTCGCCGGAACCGCGCGTCAGCGCAGCCCGCCGACCGAACGCCCGTCCTCCAGCGTGCCCTTCAGCTCCGCCTGCGCGCCCTGCTCGGCCGGCACGGTCAGCAGACTGCCCGGCGCCGACCCGTCGACCCCGCCGGTCGCCCGGATCGAGGCGGTCCGCCGGCTGCCGGCCGCCAGCAGGTACCAGTCGCCCGCCTTCGCCTTCCACAGCACCCCGGCCAGCACGTGCGGATCCCGCGCCCCGCACGCCGGGACGTTCTCGGCCTTCGCCGCCACCGCCCCGTACGCCCCGCCCGGCGTGTGGAACTGGGCCAGCACCCGCGCCCCGCCGCCCCGCCAGGTCTCCGCCCGCGTGCACACCCACGCAGCCGAGCCGCTCGCGTCGGGCAGCGGCTGCTCGTTGAACGCCCAGGCGTTGACGCTGCGCACCCCCGCCGAGCGGACCGTGCCCAGCGAGCAGGCGAACGGCTGCCAGGTGCGCAGCGCCTTGGCGCCGGACACCTCGCCCGGGGAGCCGGGCCGGCCGGTGGTGAGCCGGGCCGGGACCAGTTCGCCGAGGTCCGTCAGCAGCCGGGTCCTGGTGCCGTCGGTCACCTGCAGCACGTTCCACGAGGTGCACGGGCCGGAGCGCAGGGCCGGGCTGGCCAGCGGGGCGGTCACCCCGTCGTCGAGCGCCAGGTCCATCGCGCCCGAACCCGGCTTCAGCAGATCCCGCTCGGCCGCCTTCTCGACCCAGGGGGCGGTCAGGTAGCGGACGTTCCCGTCGGCCCGGCCGAGGACCACCGCGCCGGCCTCGGCCCGGGAGGCCCCGTCGACCCGGGCGAAGTCGAGGGCGGCCCCCTGCGTGCCGTCCTTCGGCTCGGCGTACCGGGCGATGCGCAGCCCGTCGTAGAGGATCACCACGTGGGCGGCGTCGACCGTCCCCGCGTACAGCAGCTGGGGCGGTCCGGCCGGGCCGCCGGAGGGGGTGCCGGGCGTCGCGGAGACCTGGACCGTCTCCCCGGGCCGGGCCCACACCGCGAGGGCGCGGCGCAGCAGGGCGTCGTCGCCGGTGAGGTCGCCCCGGGCGGGCCAGACGGAGAAGTCGGTGCGCGCCGAGACACGCCACGCGGCGGCGGGGACCCGGGTGAGCTTCGCCGGGTCGAGGGCGGCCTGGGCGGCCGGGTTCCGCGCGTACGGAGGTGCGGCGGCGCCGTCCGGGCCCCAGCCCTCGCCGGGCAGTCCGAGCAGCGCCCCGCACACCAGCAGGGCCGCACCGGCGGCCAGCGCGGCCTTCAGGTGCTGGCGGCGCCGCATCAGGTCGGTGGGGCGGGCCTGCAGCGAGCAGGGGTCGAACTCGGGGGAGTCGAGCAGGCCGAACTGCTCGGGGACGCCGCCGGCCTCCAGCAGAGCACCCTCCGGATCGGCGACGCCCGCGGCCGCGAGCACCTTGCGCGCGCCGTCGTCCGTCAGCCGCTCCAGGCCGCGCAGCGCGTACGCGGCCCGGGCCGGGCCCGACAGCGTGGACAGCCGCTGGTCCAGCGCGAGTTCGTCGGCGCCGCCGGAGCGCGGGAAGAGCTTCAGCCCCCACACCTGCGGCAGCAGCGGCGGCAGCTGGGACCGCTTGGGCCAGGCCCTGAGCCGCAGCGGCACTCCGGCCTCCAGCGCCGTACGCAGCACCTGGAGCCGGACCAGGGCGTAGCCCGGGTCGCCGTCCCGGCCGGTGGACTGGGCCGGGATCACGGGCGCCGGGGTGCGGCTGCGGGGGAGTGCCCGCTGGGTGAGGGCGTGTGCGGTCAGGACGCGCCGGCTGCGGCCCAGGCCGGGCGGCAGCACCAGGTAGGCCAGCCGGACCAGCCGTGGATAGTGCTCGACGAGGGCGGCCTCGGCCTGCTCGACGTCGACGACCGGGCCGGCCGGGGAAGAGGCTGCGGGGCGCTGGGCGACATCCTGTGACTGCACGTTCAGCAGAACGAGCGAATCGGTGGATGGTCACCTGACCGCGGAGCTGTCAGGCCCCGGGCGCTCCCTCGGGCTCGACCAGCAGCCGGGCGTAGTTCGCCATCGACCGCTGGTAGCGCGGCAGGTGCGGGGCGAGGGCGCCCAGGGCCAGCGACAGGGCCTCGCGGTCGCGGCCGAGGCTGGACAGGCACAGGGCGAGACAGGCGCGCACGGCGTCGTCCAGTTCGTCGGAGGGGGCGTCGAGTTCGGCTTCGAGCAGCTCGACGCCCTCCTGGGCCTGTCCGATGTTCCGCAGCGAGCTGGCCAGCTGGATCTTCGTCCGGCGGGTCTTGTAGCCGCTGACGTCGGCCAGACCCCGGGCCAGCGCCTCCCGGTACAGCGGGACCGCCCGGTCCGAGTGGCCGGTCGAGTCCCAGGCGCAGGCCCGCTCGAAGGGGCCCAGCGGGCTGTCCCCGGGCAGTTCGGCCACCAGGGCGTCGACGTCGGCGCGGAAGCGGGCCGCGTCCTGCTCGGTCTCGGCGTAGTCGTCGAAACGGTCCCACAGGGCGGCCACGCGGTCTTCCCAGTCCTGGTTCACCGGCCCACCCTCGCACGCCGGTGCCCATCGGGGCAGCGGGATTTTGAGCAGTCCGCGCCCCGCGGCCGTATCGAAGGGGAGAGCCTCGTGCCAGGGCTCCGTGCGGCATGCGTCCGGACGTGCCGTGACAAGGACCGGAGGAACAGATGAGGGTGACCCGACCGATGCTCGCGCTGAGCGGCGCGGTGGCGATGCTGGCGCTGGCCGGCTGCGGATCCGGCGGCGAGCACAAGGCGGCCGTGCCGGAGGCGGTGACCGGCAGCCTGGAGCACATCGCGGCAGAGGCCGAGTGCGAGCCGAACATGCAGACCGACGCCGACACCATCCGTCAGGCCATCTGCGAGAAGGGCAAGGAGAAGTACGTCCTCGCCACCTTCGCCACCGACCGCGGCCAGCGCGAATGGCTCAACGGCGCCAAGGATTACGGCGGCTACTACCTCGTCGGCCGCAAGTGGGTCGCCGTCGGCCAGGAGAAGACCGTCCTGGCGCTCCAGGGCACGCTCGGCGGGACCATGGAAGAGGGCTCCGAGCACATGAACCCCGGCGGCAGCCACAACCGCGGCGGCCACCACGGCTGACCGCGAGGCGGGTTCCGGGCAAGCGGAAGCCGGCGGTGGGGATTCCCACCGCCGGCTTTTCACCGGGTCCGGACTACTGGCAGTCCTCGCCGCTGTTGATGCACCGGACCATCTCGTTCATCAGGTCCTCGTCGAAGAAGTTGATGAAGTCGTTGTGGTCGGTGATCGGCTTGTGCAGCTGCTCCGGGAAGGAGTCCACCGCGAAGGCGTTCTGCACCTGCCCGTTGTCGATCTGCGGCGCCTGCACGTCGTAGACCAGGCGGACCTGGAGCTGGGGGATGGCCTGGAAGCCGTTCGAGCAGGTGCCGTCCGCCTCCACGAAGTCCACGTGGGTGCGGTGGTTGGCGCTGTCGATGTTCTGGCCGTCCCAGCAGCTCTGGAAGTTGGACGTGCGCACCACGGAGCTGCCCTGGGGGCAGATCGGGTACTTGTCCGTCACCTGCCGGTCCTCGAAGCCGGTGCAGCTCCAGGAGGTGTTGGCGTTGTTCAGGCCGTTGGTGAAGGACTTGGCGTCACCGGTGATGATGCGCAGGGCCTTCGGCATCGCGACGACGTCGCTGGTGCGGTTGCCGACGAACTTCAGCTGCGCCTCGGCCGGCTCGACGATCTTGCCGACGTTGCCGTCCTGGCCACCGCCGGGCTGACCCTGGTCGATGTCCTGCGAGCCGTCCTGGATGCGCAGGACCGGCCAGAAGTACGAGGACTTGTCGCCCTGGTTCTGGCAGGTGGTCTGGGCGTTGGCCAGGTCCTCGTCGCTCGCGAAGGCGTTGTTGCTCTGGTTGCCGACGTAGTCGTGCTGGTGCTGCGCGCCGTTCGACACACCGGGCGCCACGATCACGTTGTCGGAGTTGCGGTTCTCGTTCTCGTTGGTGCCGCAGTTCGTGGTGAACGAGCCCGTGGAACCGCCCTCGCCGTTCGCGGCGAGGCCGTTGGGCAGGTTGCGGGAGTTCGGCTGGACGTCCTCGATGTTGATGAAGTCCGCCGCCGCCGGGCCGTTGCCGGCCTGACCGCCGTTGCCGCCCTGGCCGTTGCCCTGACCGCCGTTGCCCTGACCGCCGTTGTTCTGGCCCTGGTCCTGGCCGCCGTTGTTCTGGCCTCCGTCGTTCTGGCCGCCTCCGGCGTTGCCGTCGTTGGTGTTCGGGTTCGCGGCCATGCCCTTGCACCCGGCGAACCTGCCGAGGTTGGGCGCCTTGCCGCCCACCCGCCGGATGTTGATGCCGATCCGGTCGAGGGCCGCGGTGCGCTTCGACTTCAGCGGGCCGAGGATGGCGTTGTTGACGAAGCCGGGGTCGCCGGCCTGGGCCTGGCGCGTGGAGGCGAGCCGCGAGTACGCCTCGCTGATCTGCTTGTCGAGGTTCGCCAGCTCCCGGTCCACCCCCCGCCGGGCACGCTTGGGCACCTTGGTCAGTTTCTGACCGACGTCCGGGCACTGGATCGTGGCGATCTGTGCTCCCGCGGCCTTCGTCTGGTTCGCCGGGTTCTCCTCGTGCGCCGAGGCGTAGAAGTTTGCCCAGATCAGCCCGCCCCCACCGAGCGCTAGGGCCGCCGATGCGGCAATGGCCTTGGTGGCCAGCGGCGTACGGCGTTTTCTTGTGTTGCGTCCCATGGAACTCCTCTGACTTCCTTTTTCGGGGGCATCGAGGCGCCCGACAGGAGTGAAGCGGCTCCCTTCCATACGGAGGCCGTCCCACGGGTGTTCAGAGGTCCCGGGAATTGATGCGAGATTCGTGTGGACTCTGTGTGCTCAACAGCCCCTGGAGTACCGGGAGTTGCCGATCCCGCACCGTCGGTGAATGAGCAGGTCCGGTTTCACCGGCCGTGGTCGAGATACGCGAGAACCGCCAGCACGCGCCGGTTGTCGTCGTCCGAGACCTCAAGGCCCAGTTTGGCGAAGATGTTCGCGGTGTGCTTGGCGATCGCCCGTTCCGTCACGACCAGCTTCCCGGCGATCGCCGCGTTGGACCGGCCCTGCGCCATCAGCTCCAGCACCTCCAGCTCCCTCGGCGTCAGCCGCGTCAGCGGCCGGTCGCCACCACCCGACTGCCGCGCCAGCAACTGCTGGATGACCTGCGGATCCATCGCCGTACCACCGGCCGCCACCCGCCGTACGGCGTCCACGAACTGCTCGGCGTCGAACACCCGGTCCTTCAGCAGATAGCCGACGGCACCGCTGCCGTCGGCGAGCAGCTCACGCGCGTACAACTGCTCCACGTGCTGGGAGAGCACCAGCACCGGCAGGCCGGGCCGCTCACGGCGGGCGTCGAGCGCGCACTGCAGGCCCTCGTCGGTGTGCGTGGGCGGCAGACGCACGTCCACCACGGCGATATCCGGGTCCAGCTCGGCCAGGGCGGCGGCCAGTTCGGGCCCGGACTCGACGGCCGCCGCGATCTCGAAGCCGTGCGCCTGCAGCAGCCGGACGAGTCCGTCGCGCAGCAGGAAGAGGTCTTCGGCGAGGACTACGCGCAAGGGATCTCCATGGTGACCATGGTGGGGCCGCCCGCGGGGCTGCTGACGGCCAGGACGCCGTCGAATGTACCGAGCCGCCGCTCGACCCCGGCCAGGCCCGAACCGGTCCCGATCACCGCGCCCCCCTTGCCGTTGTCCGTCACGGTCGCCCGCAGCATGCCGTCCGTCCGGTGCAGGTCGACCCAGATCCGGTCCGCGCCCGAGTGCTTCACGGCGTTGGCGAGCACCTCGCTCACCGCGAAGTACGCGGCGGACTCCACGGGCGCCTCGGCACGCCCCGGCAGGTCCACGCTCACCTCGGTGGGCACCGGCAGCCGCAGCGCCAGCGCCCGCACGGCGTCGCCGAGACCGCGCTCGGCGAGCACCGGCGGGTGGATGCCGTGCACCAGCTCGCGCAGCTCGGTCAGGGCCTCCACCGAGGACTTGCGGGCCTGCGCGATCAGCTCCTTGGCCTGGGCCGGGTCCTTGTCCAGGAGCGCCTCGACGGTGCCCAGGTCCATGCCGACGGCGACCAGCCGGGCCTGTGCCCCGTCGTGCAGGTCCCGCTCGATGCGCCGCAGTTCGGCCGCCGAGGCGTCGACCGCGTCCCGCCGCGTCTCGGTCAGCACCCGCACCCGCTCGGCCAGCTGCTCCTGGTCGCTGCCGAGCATCGCCCGGGTGAGCCGGAAGTGGGCGTCCAGCAGGCGCGGGGTGAAGAAGTGGGCGAAGAACAGGACGACCAGGGCGAGGGCGGCGGCACCCAGCGCCGACGCCTGGCCCGTCACCGGCACGAAGCCGTACCAGTACCCGTCGGGGAAGACCCGCCACAGCCCGAGGGCGAGTGCGAACCCCTCCAGCGGCCAGATCAGCAGCGCGGCCGACAGCAGCGCGGTGGTGAACCCCGCGGTCATGTCGACCGGCAGCCACCTCAGGTCCCGCCAGGTCGCCGGGTCGCGCAGCATCCCGAACGTGCGGGTCCAGGGGTTGGCGTCCCTGGGCAGCGGCCGGTACGCCGGGGGGATCCGCACCCCGCCCCACTCGGCGGCGAGCACCCGCCGCCAGTCGGCGAAGGCCCGCACCCCCGTCAGCACGTACGGCGTCGTGACGAGCCCGACCCCGATGGGGATGAGCCCGATCGAGACCGCGGACAGGCAGAAGCACAGCACCGCCCCCGGCAGGGAGATCAGGGCCAGGGCCAGCCCTCGCACCGCGGCGAGTCCCACGCCCCGCCCCGCCGTCCGCAGCCCGCTGTTCTTCGTGTCGATGGTCATGGCGTTCAGTCTGGTCGAGCGGGCGTGCGCGGTCACGGGGCCCGGCACCCGGCCCGGGGGTGGTGCTACCTACACCGCCGGGGGGCGGCCGGCGGCTCAGGAGCCCGCGCCGGCCGCGAGCACCTTCGCCTCCACCTGCGGATCCAGCCCCTTCGCCGTCCGGTCCGGCCGCTGCGGCGCGGCCCCGTCGAGGGCGCGCAGCCAGCTCCAGGTGTCGGCCACGGTCTCCTCGACGGGCCGGCAGCGCAGACCGGTCGCGCGCGCCCGGGAGACGTCGGCGCTGTGCAGGGCGTCGTGCAGGTCGCTGCCCGGCGGTACCCACACCGGCAGCTGGACCCACGGTTCGATGCCCGCCTCCAGGATCACCCCGGGCTCGGTCCACCGGAGTTCGGCCGCACCACCGGTGACCCGCGCGCAGGCGTCGAGGAGGGTGTGCATCGTGGCGTGCCCCTGCGGCCCGATCAGGTTGTACGGTCCGCTCAGCCCCTGCTCCGCCGCGCCGAGGATCCACTCGGCCAGATCCCGGACGTCGACGTACTGCAGGGGCAGCTCCGGCGGCCCGGGCGCCAGGACGGGGCCGCCGCGGGCCATCCGGTTCAGCCACCAGGGGAGGCGGCCGACGTTCTCGTACGGGCCGAGGATCAGCCCGGCCCGGACGAGCACCGACCGGTGAGCGCCGAAGGCGTCCAGGGCGGCCAGCTCGCCGCCCCGCTTGTCCCGGGCGTAGTCGGTCGGTCCGGCCTGCGCCGAGGCTCCCTCCACCAGGGGCGCGTCCTCGCCGTACCCGGCGGGCGGTGCCCAGGCGTACACCGAGCAGCTCGACACGTACACGTACCGGCCGGCGCGGTCCCGCAGCAGCCGCGCCGTGTCCCGTACGGCCCGGGGCGCCGCCGACCAGGTGTCGACGA
>NZ_JAPSKN010000074.1 GCF_031181705.1 Streptomyces sp. | reverse complement strand
CGGGCGCGGGAGCGGTGCCGGGCGCGCCGAACGGGAGCAGGGCGACGAGGCCGGCGGTCCAGCCGTGCGTGTCCTTCAGGGCGGGCGCCACCTCGCGCAGGCCGAGCACCGCGACCGCGGCCAGGGAACCCAGCAGCAGGGTCAGGGCCGCGGCCTCGGGCAGCGGGTCGACCAGGGACAGCAGGGCGCCCGTCGCCATCGGCGCGAGGGCGACGAGCAGGTGCCGTTCGCGGCCCATTACCAGCAGGACCGTCGCCGCGGCCAGGTAGCAGGACTGTCCGGCGGCGAAGGCGACGACGGCCGGGGCGGCGGCACCCGCGCACACCAGGGCGACCAGGGTGCCGAGCAGCGCGCCCACCGGGGCGCCGAGCAGCAGGGCGCGCCGGGCTGCCGTCCCGTCGCCCAGGCCCAGCCAGGCGTACGCGCGGTGGGCGAGGCCCTGGTTCCACGTCCAGCCGCACAGGGCGCCGGCGAGGAGCGGGACGGTGCCCGCGGGGAGCCCGAAGTCACCGGGGCCGGTGAACAGGGGGGCGCCGAGGACGTGGGCGAGGCCGGGCAGGGCGAAGACGACGCCGCGCAGCAGGCAGCCGAGCAGACCGATCCGCCAGGGGTCGGGGGCGGGGCCGTCGGGCTCGGGGTAGCGGCGTTCGACGCGTTCGTAGAGGGTCTCGGCGAGCGCGAAGGAGTCCTTCACGCCGTACCGCTCGCGTATCCGGTCGTCGGACAGGCCGTCGGATTCCAGCAGGGCGGCTATCTCGTCCGGGTGGACGGCGGCGGCGGTGAAGTCCTCCAGGCGGGCGGCGAGTTCGTCGACCGGGTCGGGCCGGGCCCAGCTCGGGGTGCGCTGCCGGGGGACACCGGGGACGACATCCGGGCGGGAGCCCGGGGGCATCCGGACGCCGCCGCTCACCAGCCCGCTCCGTCCGTCGCGAGGGCCGCGTACCAGGGGTCGCGCAGCTCCAGCGTCCAGTCGGCGACGGTCTCCACCGCCGGCTCGTACACTTCGTCCCCTCCTGCGAGTTCCTGGTAGATGGTGCGGAAGGCGTCCACCGAGCGGCGCAGCGTGAACCGGTCGATGACGCGCTGGCGGGACAACGCGCCCAGTCCCAGCCGTCGTTCGTCGTCCTTGAGCAGGGTCAGCGCGGCGGCGGCCATCTTCTCCGGCTCGCGCGGGGGCACCACCAGGCCCGTGTCGCCGACGGCCTCGCGCACGCCCCCGACGTCCGTGGACACCGTCGTACGGCCGCAGGACATGGCCTCGATGAGGGAGAACGGGAAGCCCTCCGAGATGGACGACAGCATGACGACGTGGCCGGCCGCGTAGGCCCGCCAGACCTCGCTGACGCGGCCCTCGAAGGTGAGTCCGTCGCTGACGCCCAGTTCCGCGGCGAGTTTCTCCAGGCGGGTGCGGTAGGCCTCACCGCCGGGCGGGACCGGGCCGAAGAGTCTCAGCCGGGTCGCCGGGATCTCGGCGCGCACCATCGCGTAGGCGCGGATCAGGGTCTCCAGGTCCTTGATGGGGTCGATCCGGCCGCACCAGGACAGGGTCGGGACCTCTGGCTCGGGACCGGCGTGCGGGAAGGCGGCCGGGTCGACGCCGTTGTACACCGTGCGGATCCGGTCGGCGTCGGCGCCGCCGCGCTCCTCCCAGCGCCGGTTGTACCGGTTGCAGGGGGTGATCAGGTCGGCGGCCCGGTAGCCGTGGGAGTTGAGCTCGCGGTAGAAGCCGAGCATGAAGGCCTTCACGGGCCAGCGCTGGGTGGCGCCGCGGTGGCCGAGGTAGCGCTCGCGCAGGTAGATGCCGTGCTCGGTGAGGAGGAACGGCACGCCGTCCAGGTGGCGGGCGGCGAGCGCGGGCAGGGTCGCCAGGCCGCTGCTCACGGCGTGCGCGACGGACTCCTCGGGGATGCGGACGCCGAGGGGGCGCAGGGCGTGCTCCAGCAGGTCGGTCGCGGTCAGCGCGTCGTGCACGGTGGGGCGGGCGGCGGCCGTCGGCAGATGCGGCATGGTCCAGATCCACATCAGTGACCGCAGCGCCGACTCGGTGCGCAGGGCCGCCGCCAGGTATCCGTCCCGGGCCGGTTCGGCCAGTTCGTGCAGGGACTCGCCGAAGTCGGCGTGGGAGCCGGGGTCGAGGAAGGAGAGCAGGAAACGCTCGTAGGTCTCGGTGAAGCGGCGGCGGGCCCTGCCGTACGGGGGCCTGCCGCGGCCGGGGCGCGGGCCCCAGGTGGGGACCGGGGTGTGGGCGCGGACGTTGGGCGGCAGCTCCCAGGTGACGGGTTCGCGGCCGCTGCCGGTGAGCGAGACGAGGTGGAAGTCGACCTCCGGCATGCCCTTGACGAGCTGGTCGCACCAGGTGCTGACGCCGCCGTGGACGTGCGGGTAGGTGCCTTCCGTGAGCATGGTGACATGACGGCCTGTTCGCCTCATGCGGTGTTTCCCCCTGTGGTGCGGATGGTGTGCGGGGAACTGCGGCCCGGATGCCGTGTGCGGGTCCCGTGTGGGCTGTCGCGCAGTTCCCCGCGCCCCTCTAGGGCAGCTTCAAGGTGAGAGCCGACTGGAGTGCTGCCGGGGTCGTCCAGGCCGAGCGGGCTCCCGCGTACGGGGTCCCGAACGCGCTGGTGCCGAGCAGGAGTTGCTGCTTGGTCCCGTTCGGGACGGTGACCGGGATCTGCGTCCCCGACGGGGCGGTGACGGTGACCGTGTTCCCGATGCGGTACGCCGTGACGCGGTTGTCCGCCAGGGCGCTCCGCCAGGCGGCGCGGCGCTGCACCTCGGTGCCGATGGCGCTGTGCCGGGGGTTCTCCAGCGGGGTGTTGTCGGCGAACAGCGCCCGGTAGCGGTCGAGCACCTGCTCCATGACCGGGTAGAGCAGCCGGTCCTCGGCCAGGTTGGACTGGTGCGCGTAGTGCGGCCGGGGGTCGCCCGCGAGGACGTGGCCGAGGGCGGTGCGCGCCTCCTGCGGGACGATGTGCTCGGCGTAGCCGGTGGCCGGGTCGAGCGGCTCGTCGAGACAGGTCGACGTGGGGTTGTCCTCGCAGACGCCGCTGCCGCCGTCCGCCCGTGAGGTGTAGACCCAGTTGTACTCGTCGGCCATCTCGGCCGCCGTGCCCACGTTGTAGTACACGTTCATCGGGTGGCGCGGCACGGTCAGCGCCTTGCCGACGGCCCGCTGCCCGGGCTCGCGGGAGTTGTCCGAGGCGATCCACCTGACGCCGGTGTCGGCGAGGGCGCCGGCCAGGTGGGGGTTGTCGTCCGGCTGCTGGGGCAGCGTCCGCAGGCCCGAGTGCTCACCGGTGACCAGCTCGGTGCGGTCGACGGGGAGCCCCTTGTTCACGGCCCAGGCGTGGTTGTCGCGGATCTGCGCGGCGATCTCGGCGCGGCTCATGTACGTCGTCGAGCCGTCGGCGTTCTTCGCGCAGCTCCACGGCACGGTGGAGGTGTCCTGGACGCAGCCCAGGAAGGGGTGCGTGTAGGTGTGGTTGATCCAGCGGTACTGCGCCTTGTCGGCGAGGAGCCGGTCGGTGAGGGCGTCGGTGCCGCCGTGCTGGGCCCTCCACTCCTCGCCTGAACCGGCGTTGAAGACCATGTCCATGGTGAAACCGTGCGCGCGCTGCCACTGGGCGGCGTAGGCGGCGTCGTCCGCGGTCATGCGGATCGGGGTGGTGCCCTCGCCCTCGCCGCCCGCGCAGTCGAAGTCGCCCGGGGTGCAGTCGCGGGCGGTGTCCCAGCGGCTGTCCGGGGCGAAGACGTCGTCGACGTGGACCGCGAAGGAGTTGCGCGTGCGGCCCAGGTGCACGCCCTGGGTGAGCCATTCGACGATGCCGCGGGCCAGCAGCCGGAACTGCTGCTGGTTGCCGTTGTAGGCGAACGTGACGACGAGTTCGCGGCGGCCGTCGTGCGCGTACTCGCCGACGAGGCTGCCGCGGCCGGTGCCGCCGGGCACGGGGAGGTCGACGTAGCTGGTGTAGCCGGTGCGGGGCCGGGCGACGTAGCCGTAGCTCTCCTGCACGCCGGGCGCGTTGTCCTCGAAGCGGAACGCGCCGTCGAGGTAGCCGAACCAGCCCGCCTTCCCGGCCGCGGTGACGGACGCCTCACGCCCGTCGAGGGCGCCGGCCCAGCCGCCCTCGCTCGTGTAGTCGAGCCCGACTCCCGGGTGGGCCCAGGTGTAGGCGTCGACCTGCGGGACGCCGTACGTCCGCTCGTAGGTCTCCAGGGCGGTCTGCTCGGCGGAGCCGGCGCCGAACGGGGCCTCGTTCGGCAGGACGACGCCCTGGTACTTGGCGCGGGGCCGGCCGCCGGCCGTGTCGCTCAGGAACGACTCGGTGATCACCGGGCGGCCGGTGTCGTTCAGGTCGACCGTCGTGTACGGGATGCCCGTGTTCTCGAGCTGGTCGACGACGGCCCCGACGGAGCTGTCGCCGTTGTCGACCACCAGCACCCGCAGATCGACGCGCGGGTCCTCCGCGGCCGCCGCCCCCGGGGCCACCGCCCCCGCCACGACCATGCCCGCCGCCGTCACCCCGGCGGCCGTGTTTCTCCATTTGCGCGCACGCGGCGCCATGGTGCCTCCCCCAGAAGATCCCCCGGGGTCCTCGTGCGTCGTCAGACGCAGGGACCGCGGGGATCGCACAACGCGGTGAGCAGGGCGCTCACCGGATCCCGACGAGTGTGACCCAGTTCACCGGTGTGAGGGATCAAGAAATGGCCACTACGCCACCGACAGGTGAACGACCGCAGGAATGAGCGAACGGGCCCACGCGCGTAGTCTCGTCGTCGAGTGTTCGCCGCACCGGGAAGGCCCCGCGCGACCTGCTCCCCGAGGTCCGCATAGGGTCGGCTGTCGGGCCCGGTCGACCCACACCGTTCGACCATCGCAACTTCACATCGGAAGCGAGATTTCACCACCGTGACTGCTCTCACTCTCAGCACCGCCGCGGCGCCCGGTCTGCGGGCCGACGCGATCGTGATCGGTGTCGCCAAGGGAGCCAAGGGGCCGGTCGTCGCACCGGGCGCCGAGGCCGTGGACAAGGCGTACGACGGCAGGCTCGCCGGCGTCCTGGAGACGCTCGGCGCCTCCGGTGCCGAGGGCGAGGTGACGAAGCTGCCGGCGCCCTCCGGCTTCAAGGCACCGCTCGTGCTGGCGGTGGGCCTGGGCGCGGTGCCCGAGAAGGACGCCGCCTACGACGCCGAGGCCCTGCGCAAGGCCGCGGGCATCGCGGCCCGCACGCTGTCCGGCGCCGGGAAGGCCGCCTTCGCCCTGCCGGTGACCGACGCCGCAGACGCCGGCGCGATCGGGGAGGGCGCGCTGCTCGGCGCGTACTCCTTCGACGCGTACAAGGAGAACGGCAAGGACCCCAAGGCGAAGAACGGCAAGGCCCCGCTCGCCGAGGCCGTCCTGCTCGGCGGCAAGCCGCGCGACAAGGCGTACAAGGCCGCGATCGAGCGCGCCGTCGCCGTCGCGGAGGAGCTCAACCGCGCCCGCGACCTGGTCAACACCCCGCCCAACGACCTGAACCCCGAGTCCTTCGCCGCGATCGCCCAGGCCGCGGCCAAGGAGCACGGCATCAAGGTGCAGGTGCTCGACGAGAAGGCCCTGGCCAAGGGCGGCTACGGCGGCATCCTCGGAGTCGGGGCCGGCTCGGCCGCCGGACCGCGCCTGGTGAAGCTGTCCTACACCTCGCCCAAGGCGAAGAAGCACCTCGCCTTCGTCGGCAAGGGCATCACGTACGACTCGGGCGGCATCTCGCTGAAGCCGGCCGGTCACAACGAGACGATGAAGTGCGACATGAGCGGCGCGGCCGCGGTGTTCGCCGCGGTCGTCGCCGCCGCGCGGCTCGGCCTGGAGGTCAACGTCACCGGCTGGCTGGCGCTGGCCGAGAACATGCCCTCCGGGTCGGCGACCCGACCGGGTGACGTGCTGCGGATGTACAGCGGCAAGACGGTGGAGGTGCTCAACACCGACGCCGAGGGCCGGCTGGTGCTGGCGGACGCGCTGTGGGCCGCGTCGCAGGAGAAGCCGGACGCGATCGTGGACGTGGCGACGCTGACCGGGGCGATGGTGCTGGCCCTCGGCAACCGCACCTTCGGGATCATGGGCAACGACGACGCGTTCCGCACGGCGCTGTACGAGGTGGCCGAGGAGGTCGGCGAGCCGGCGTGGCCGATGCCGCTGCCGGAGCACCTGCGCAAGGGGATGGACTCGCCCACGGCCGACATCGCGAACATGGGCGAGCGGATGGGCGGCGGGCTGGTCGCCGGTCTGTTCCTGCGCGAGTTCGTGGGCGAGGGCATCACCTGGGCGCACCTGGACATCGCGGGTCCGGCGTACAACGAGGGCGGGCCGTTCGGGTACACGCCGAAGGGTGGCACGGGCAGCGGTGTGCGGACGCTGGTGCGGCTGGCGGAGCTGACGGCTGCGGGGGATCTGGGCTGACCCTCGCCCGGGAGCCCGGTCTCGTCCGCTGTGGGCGAGTGCGGGGGCGTGGGGGTTGTTCGCGCAGTTCCCCGCGCCCCCTTCGGGGCGCGACCGCCGAGGCGTGGATCAAGCTCATGTGAACGTGGGGCGTCTCACACAGCAGCCCGGCGTCTCCTTGTGTGCTGACAAGTGCGAAGATGGGGCTCGGCAGGACAGGGCCCCACCGAAGGGCCGAAGAACGAGCGGCCGGACACCAGCCGCCTGCCGGTCAGTGAAGACCGGCTCACGGCGCACATGCATGGAGGACGTGACGTGGCGAACGACGCCAGCACCGTTTTCGACCTAGTGATCCTCGGCGGTGGCAGCGGTGGTTACGCCGCGGCCCTGCGCGGGGCGCAGCTGGGCCTGGACGTCGCCCTGATCGAGAAGGACAAGGTCGGCGGCACCTGCCTGCACCGGGGCTGCATCCCCACCAAGGCCCTGCTGCACGCGGGCGAGATCGCCGACCAGGCTCGCGAGAGCGAGCAGTTCGGTGTGAAGGCCAGCTTCGAGGGCATCGACATCGCGGGTGTCCACAAGTACAAGGACGGCGTGATCGCCGGTCTGTACAAGGGCCTGCAGGGTCTGGTCGCCTCCCGCAAGGTGACCTACATCGAGGGTGAGGGCCGGCTGTCCTCCCCCACCTCCGTCGACGTGAACGGCCGCCGCGTGGAGGGCCGCCACGTGCTGCTCGCGACCGGCTCCGTGCCGAAGTCGCTGCCGGGCCTGGAGATCGACGGCAACCGGATCATCTCCTCCGACCACGCCCTCGTGCTGGACCGCGTGCCGAAGTCCGCGATCATCCTCGGCGGCGGTGTCATCGGCGTCGAGTTCGCCTCCGCGTGGAAGTCCTTCGGTACCGACGTCACGATCGTCGAGGGCCTGAAGCACCTCGTCCCGGTCGAGGACGAGAACAGCTCGAAGCTGCTGGAGCGCGCCTTCCGCAAGCGCGGCATCAAGTTCAACCTGGGCACCTTCTTCGAGAAGGCCGAGTACACCCAGGACGGCGTCAAGGTCACCCTCGCCGACGGCAAGGAGTTCGAGGCCGAGATCCTGCTCGTCGCCATCGGCCGCGGCCCGGTCTCGCAGGGCCTGGGCTACGAGGAGCAGGGCGTCGCCATGGACCGCGGCTACGTCCTGGTCGACGAGTACATGCGCACGAACGTGCCGACCATCTCCGCCGTCGGTGACCTGGTCCCGACCCTCCAGCTCGCGCACGTCGGCTTCGCCGAGGGCATCCTGGTGGCGGAGCGTCTGGCCGGTCTGAAGACCGTTCCGATCGACTACGACGGTGTCCCGCGGGTGACGTACTGCCACCCCGAGGTCGCCTCCGTCGGCATCACCGAGGCCAAGGCCAAGGAGATCTACGGTGCGGACAAGGTCGTCGCTCTGAAGTACAACCTCGCGGGCAACGGCAGGAGCAAGATCCTGAACACCGCGGGCGAGATCAAGCTCGTCCAGGTCAAGGACGGTGCCGTGGTCGGCGTCCACATGGTCGGCGACCGCATGGGCGAGCAGGTCGGCGAAGCCCAGCTGATCTACAACTGGGAGGCGCTGCCCGCCGAGGTCGCGCAGCTGATCCACGCCCACCCGACGCAGAACGAGGCGCTCGGCGAGGCCCACCTGGCCCTGGCCGGCAAGCCCCTCCACGCGCACGACTGACCCCTCGGTCGACGAACGCGACGACAGACTTCCGCACTTTCCGTAAGGAGCAACCGAAACCATGGCGGTTTCCGTAACCCTTCCGGCGCTCGGCGAGAGCGTCACCGAGGGCACCGTCACCCGCTGGCTGAAGGCCGAGGGTGAGCGCGTCGAGGCCGACGAGCCGCTGCTCGAGGTCTCCACCGACAAGGTCGACACCGAGATCCCCTCCCCCGCCTCCGGCGTGCTGTCCTCCATCAAGGTCGCCGAGGACGAGACCGTCGAGGTCGGCGCCGAGCTGGCGCTGATCGACGACGGCAGCGGCGCCCCCGCGGCCGAGCAGGCCCCGCAGGCCGAGCAGGTCGCCGAGCCCGCCCCGGAGCCTGCGCCGGCCGCCCCCTCCACCGAGCAGGCCGCCCCGGCGCCCGCCCCGACCGCCGACGCCGCCGCCGGCGGTGGCTCCGCCCAGGGCACGGACGTCGTCCTGCCCGCGCTCGGCGAGTCCGTCACCGAGGGCACCGTCACCCGCTGGCTGAAGTCGGTCGGCGACACGGTCGAGGCCGACGAGCCGCTGCTGGAGGTGTCGACGGACAAGGTCGACACCGAGATCCCCGCCCCGGCCTCCGGCACGCTGCTGGAGATCGTGGTGGGCGAGGACGAGACCGCCGAGGTGGGCGCCAAGCTCGCCGTCATCGGCGAGGCGGGTGCCGCTCCGGCCGCCGCCCCCGCGCAGGAGGCCCCGGCCGCCCCGGCCCAGCCCGAGCCCACCCCGGCTCCGGCCCAGGCTCCGGCTCCTGCCCCGGCTCAGCCCGCCCCGGCCCAGCAGGCCCCCGCCCCGCAGGCTCCGGCCCAGCCGGCTCCGGCTCCGCAGGCCCCCTCCGCCCCGGCCCCGCAGCAGCAGACCACCCCGGCTCCCGAGCCGGTCCCGTCCGCTCCCGCTCCCGCGCCGGCTCCGGCCCAGGCCCCGGCCGCACCGGCCGCCGCCAAGCCGGCCGACGACGGCGCCTACGTCACCCCGCTGGTGCGCAAGCTCGCCGCCGAGCAGGGCGTCGACCTGTCCACCGTCAAGGGCACCGGCGTCGGCGGCCGCATCCGCAAGCAGGACGTCGTCGCCGCAGCGGAGGCCGCCAAGGCCGCCGCCGCTGCCCCGGCTCCGGCCGCGGCGGCCGCTCCGGCCGCCGCGAAGAAGGCCCCCACGCTGGAGGCCTCCCCGCTGCGCGGCCAGACCGTCAAGATGCCGCGCATCCGCAAGGTCATCGGCGACAACATGGTCAAGGCCCTGCACGAGCAGGCCCAGCTGTCCTCGGTCGTCGAGGTCGACGTCACCCGCCTGATGAAGCTGCGCGCCCGCGCCAAGGACGCGTTCGCGGCCCGTGAGGGCGTCAAGCTCTCCCCGATGCCGTTCTTCGTCAAGGCCGCGGCCCAGGCGCTGAAGGCGCACGCGCCGATCAACGCCCGGATCAACGAGGCCGAGGGGACCATCACCTACTTCGACACCGAGAACATCGGTATCGCGGTGGACTCCGAGAAGGGCCTGATGACCCCGGTCATCAAGAACGCCGGTGACCTCAACCTCGCCGGTATCGCCAAGGCCACGGCCGACCTGGCGGGCAAGGTCCGCGCCAGCAAGATCACCCCGGACGAGCTGTCCGGTGCGACCTTCACCATCTCCAACACCGGGTCGCGCGGCGCGCTGTTCGACACGATCATCGTGCCGCCGGGCCAGGTCGCCATCCTCGGCATCGGCGCGACGGTCAAGCGCCCGGCCGTGATCGACACCGAGGACGGCCCCGTCATCGGCGTCCGGGACATGACGTACCTGACGCTGTCCTACGACCACCGCCTGGTGGACGGCGCCGACGCCGCCCGCTACCTGACGGCGGTGAAGGCCATCCTGGAGGCCGGCGAGTTCGAGGTCGAACTCGGTCTGTGACCTTCGGTTCCACAGCTGATCGGTGCCCCGTCCGGGTCTCCCGGGCGGGGCACCGTCGTACCCGGGGGCGCGGGGAACTGCGCGACGAGCCACGAACGGCCCGCAGCCGCCCGCGGACCGTCCGGCCCGAACCCACAAGCGCCGCAGACACCGTGTGCGCCTCGTCTCACCTGCACCAGGGCACCCCCGCCTGCCCCACCCACGGAGCGCACCAGCCGTATTGTCTAAGCGTCACATCCCGACCGAGGAGCCCTCATGACCGCGCCCGTCATCCACTCGCTGCGCGAGCAGATCCGCGAGCACATCCTGGAGGGCATCATCAGCGGCCGCTGGCAGCCGGGTGAGCGGATCGTCGAGCGGCGCATCGCCACCGAACTGGAGGTCAGCCAGACCCCGGTCCGCGAGGCCCTGCGCGAACTGGAGTCGCTGCGCCTGATCGAGTCGGCCCCGAACAAGGGCGTCCGCGTCCGGAACCTGACGGCCGCCGACCTGGAGGAGAGTTACCCGGTCCGGGCCGGCCTGGAGGCCATCGCGGCGGAGCTGGCCGCCCGGACTCTCGCCGAGGACTGCTCGGCGCTGGAACCGCACGTCAGCGCCCTGTACGAGGCCGACCGCGTCTCCGACGGCACGGCCCAGGTCCGGCACACCGTCGCCTTCCACCGCGAACTGGTCCGCGCCGCCGGCAACTCGGTGCTCCTGCACACCTGGGAAGGCCTCGGCATCGAGGTGTTCACGGCCCTGTCCATCCGCTGGCTGGGCACCCAGCAGCAGTCCTACGCCGAGGAGCACGAGGAGCTGGTCGCCGCCTTCAAGCGCCGCGACCCCCGGATCGCCGAACTGGTGAAGGCGCACGTGCTGGGCTGCGCGCCCCGGGCGTGACACCCGAGCGCAACCCCGCTCAAACGCCTCCGACCTGCGGAAACCTTCCGGAAAACGGTCACCGCGTGCCACCGTCGGCGGCACCCCGTGCCTACTTTCTCGTGATCAAGAGGTTTTATCCCTCAACCCTTTGATCGATCATCGATCAGCGAGTTACAGTCGCCGACGGGCTTGCCACCCAAGCCTCAGCCCTGTCCTGCCAAAGACAAAGGGCACCCCCGATCCCCTTACGTGAGGGAACCCCCTTCGACTGAGGAAGGCGGCGACATGACCGACCCCAACGCCATCCAGGCCAGCGAGCTCGACCAGCTCCCCGACCGGGACCCGGAGGAGACCGCCGAATGGCAGGCCTCCCTGGACGCGGTCACCGAGGCAGCCGGGCCGCACCGTGCCGCGTACCTGATGCGCCGCACGCTGGAGCGCGCCGAGGGCGCCGGCATCGCGCTGCCGAAGCTCCTCGAGACCGACTACGTCAACACCATCCCCACCGCCGCCGAGCCGGACGTGCCCGGTGACGAGGCGATGGAGCAGCGGATCACCGCGTGGAACCGCTGGAACGCGGCCGCGATGGTGACCCGGGGCAGCAAGTACGGCGTCGGTGGCCACATCGCCACCTTCGCCTCCGCCGCCTGGCTCTACGAGACCGGCTTCAACCACTTCTTCAAGGGCAAGGAGACCGACGGCTCCGGCGACCAGCTCTACATCCAGGGCCACGCCTCCCCCGGCATCTACGCCCGCGCGTTCCTCGACGGCCGGCTGAGCGAGCAGCAGCTCGACAACTTCCGCCGGGAGACGGGCGGCAACGGCCTGCCCTCCTACCCGCACCCGCGCCGCCTGCCCTGGCTGTGGGAGTTCCCGACGGTCTCCATGGGCCTCGGCCCGCTGTCGGCCATCTACCAGGCGCGCTTCAACCGCTACCTGACCAACCGCGGCATCAAGGACACCTCCGCCTCGCACGTGTGGGCGTTCCTCGGCGACGGCGAGATGGACGAGCCCGAGTCGACGGCGGCCCTGGCGCTCGCGGCCCGTGAGGAGCTGGACAACCTCACGTTCGTCATCAACTGCAACCTGCAGCGCCTGGACGGCCCGGTCCGCGCCAACTTCAAGATCGTGCAGGAGCTGGAGGCCCAGTTCCGCGGCGCCGGCTGGAACGTGATCAAGACGCTGTGGGGCACGGCCTGGGACGAGCTGTTCCGGCTCGACACCACCGGCGCCCTGGTACGCCGCCTGCGCCAGGTGCCGGACGCGCAGATCCAGACGTACCAGACGCGCGACGCGGCCTACATCCGCCAGGACTTCTTCGGCGCCGACCCGGCGCTGGTGGAGATGGCGAAGCTGCTGAGCGACGACAAGATCCTGGAGTGCTTCCACCTCTCGCGCGGTGGTCACGAGGCGCGCAAGGTGTACGCCGCGTACAAGGCCGCCGTCGAGCACAAGGGCGCGCCGACCGTGATCCTGGCCCAGACGGTCAAGGGCCACACCCTCGGCGAGGGCTTCGCGTCGAAGAACGCCAACCACCAGATGAAGAAGCTCTCGGTGGACGAGTTCAAGGCCATGCGCGACCTGCTCGGCCTGCCGATCAAGGACAGCGACTTCGTCGACGGCGTGGTCCCCTACGGCCACCCGGGCGCCGACTCCCCCGAGGTCCGCTACCTGCAGGAGCGGCGTGCCGCCCTCGGCGGTCCGGCCCCGGCCCGGCGCGTGCACCCGGTCGCCCCGCTGCCCGCCCCCGCGGAGAAGGCGTTCGCCTCCTTCGACAAGGGCTCCGGCTCGCAGAACGTGGCCACCACCATGGCGTTCGTCCGCCTGGTCAAGGACCTGGTCCGCGACAAGGAGACGGGCAGGCGCTGGGTGCCGATCGTCCCGGACGAGGCCCGTACCTTCGGTATGGAGTCGCTGTTCCCCTCCCTCGGCATCTACTCGCCCAAGGGCCAGACGTACGAGCCGGTCGACCGTGACCAGCTGATGTACTACAAGGAGGCCAAGAACGGCCAGATCCTCAACGAGGGGATCACCGAGGCCGGTTCGATGGCCGACTTCATCGCCGCTTCGACGTCGTACGCGACGCACGGCGAGGCGATGATCCCGTTCTACATCTTCTACTCGATGTTCGGCTGGCAGCGCACGGCCGACCAGATGTGGCAGCTCGGCGACCAGCTCGGCCGCGGCTTCCTAATCGGCGCCACGGCCGGCCGCACCACGCTCACCGGTGAGGGCCTGCAGCACGCCGACGGCCACTCCCCCGTCATCGCCGCGACCAACCCGGCGGCCCTGACGTACGACCCGGCGTTCGCCTACGAGGTCGCGGCCATCGTCAAGGA
Source organism: Streptomyces sp. (assembly GCF_031181705.1). Classification (GTDB taxonomy): domain Bacteria; phylum Actinomycetota; class Actinomycetes; order Streptomycetales; family Streptomycetaceae; genus Streptomyces. Next base: position 14,769 of record NZ_JAPSKN010000074.1, on the reverse strand, counting down.
GGGGCTGCGCCGGATGTACGGCGAGGCCGCCCCGGGCGAGGACCAGGACGTCTTCTACTACCTGACCGTCTACAACGAGCCGCTGCCGCAGCCGGCGAAGCCGGCCGTCGCCGGTATCGACGAGGGCATCGTCAAGGGCCTGTACCGCTTCAACACGGCGGAGTCGGCGGGCGTGACCGTGCCGGCGAACGCCCCGCGGATCCAGCTGCTCGGCTCCGGCACGGCGATCCACTGGGCGCTCAAGGCGCAGCGGCTGCTCGCCGAGGAGTGGGGCGTGGCGGCCGACGTGTGGTCGGCGACGTCCTGGAGCGAGCTGCGCCGGGACGCCCTGGCGGCCGACGAGGCGCTGCTGCGCGGTGAGGAGCGGGTGCCGTTCGTCCGGCAGGCGCTGCAGGGCGCCGAGGGCCCGGTGCTGGCGGTCTCCGACTACATGCGCCAGGTCCCGGACCAGATCGCGCAGTGGGTGGAGCAGGACTGGTCCTCGCTGGGCGCCGACGGCTTCGGCCTGTCGGACACCCGTGAGGCGGCACGCCGCCACTTCGGGGTCGACGCCGAGTCCATCGTCGTCGCGGCCCTGGCCCAGCTCGCCAGGCGCGGCGAGGTCAAGGCGGCGTCCGTGAAGGAAGCACGCGAGAAGTACGGTCTGTAAGGACCGTGACCGCAGGCCCCCGCCCCGGCGGGGGCCTGCTGCATGATGTGGCCATGCGCGCTGCCCGGCTGATCAAGATGGTGTTGCTGCTCCAGTCCCGGCCCTCCATGACGGCCGCCGAGCTGGCCCGGGAGCTGGAGGTGTCGGAGCGGACGGTGACACGGGACGCGCAGGCGCTGTCGGAGGCGGGTGTGCCGGTCTACGCGGACCGGGGCCGGGCCGGCGGCTACCGGCTGGTCGGCGGGTACCGGACGCGCCTGACGGGGCTGCACCGCGGCGAGGCCGAGGCGCTGTTCCTGTCCGGGGTGCCGGGCGCGCTGCGCGAGATGGGTCTGGAGGACGCGGCCTCGGCGGCCCGGCTGAAGGTGTCGGCGGCGCTGCTGCCCTCCCTCAGGGACGCGTCCAGGACGGCGGCGCAGCGGTTCCACCTGGACGCGCCGAACTGGTTCAGGGAACCGAAGACGCCCGCGCTGCTGCCGGCCGTCGCGGACGCGGTGTGGGACGACCGGCGGATCAGCGCGCGCTACCGGCGCGGGGAGGAGGAGGTCCGCCGGGAGCTGGAGCCGTACGGGCTCGTGCTGAAGGCGGGCGTCTGGTACCTGTGCGCGCGGGTGGCGCCAGGCGTGTCCTTCCGGGTGTACCGGATCGACCGGTTCACGGCGGTGGAGCCGGGCGCGGAGCGCTTCGAGCGGGAGCCGGAGTTCGACCTGCCCGCGTTCTGGGAGGAGCGTGCGGAGCAGTTCGCGCGGTCCATCCTGCGGGCACGGGTCCTGGTGCGCCTGTCCCCCGAGGGGGTGCGCAGGCTGCCGTACGCGCTCGACTCGCTGTCGGCCCGGGAGGCCCTGGCCGAGGCGGACGCGCCGGACGGCGACGGGTGGGTGAGGGTGGATCTGCCGGTGGAGTCCGAGGAGGTCGCCCACACGCAGCTGACGGCGCTGGGCCCGGAGGTGGAGGTGCTGGCGCCGGAGGGCCTGCGGGAGCGGTTCGCGGCGGACGCGGCGCGGCTGGCCCGCCTCTACCGGTCCGCCGGCGGCGCATAACGATCCCGCGCACTCCGGGTGCGCCCCCGTGCCCCAGGGCCGATGCTTGACCCGTGATGGACGAGACGGAGTTCTGGGAGCTGGTGGACGACGCCCGGGAGGCCGCCGAGGGCGACCCGGAGGAGCAGGCGGACCTGCTCGTGGAGCGGCTCGCCCGGCTGGACCCGGACTCGGTCCTGGACTTCGCCCGGCACTTCGAGTCCCGTTACAACCGCGCCTACCGCTGGGACCTGTGGGGCGCCGCCTGGGTGCTGCTCGACGGGGCGAGCGACGACGCCTTCGACTTCTTCCGCTGCTGGCTGATCGGCCAGGGCCGGGAGGTCTTCGAGGGCGCCCTGCACGACCCGGACGCGCTCGCCGACCTCCTCGGTGACTTCGACGAGGAGATCGACGGCGACGGTGAGGAGCTCGGCTACGCGGCCGACGAGGCCTACGAGCAGCTCACCGGTGTGGTCGCGCCCGACCTGGAGCTCCCGCCCCCGCCCGCCGAGCCGGAGGGCACCCCGCTGGACTTCGAGGACGAGCGGCTGCTCGCCGAGCGCTATCCGCGGTTGTGGGAGCGCTTCAGGGGCTGATCACACGCCCCGGCGACGGCTGGTGCCGGCCGGGAGGTACGCGTGCGTCTGCCCTGCCCGCACCGCGTGGCGCAGGGGGGCCGCTCGCGCGTAGCGCTGCTGTTCATCGTCCCCACCTCCGGTCGGCTGTCTGCGGGGACGACGGTGGGGGGCCCGGATGTGACGACACGGCGCGTTCGGCGTGGCCCTGCTGTGCCCGGGCGGGCCGGCCCTGGAGCCGGGCCGCGAGCTGCCGGATCTCGGGCAGGCGGGCGTGCAGGGCGGCGCCCGGGCAGCTGGTCATGTAGCCGTCGTTGTGACCGGCCACGGCGGGCAGTTCGGCGGTGGTTCCGGCCGCGTACCGGCTCAGGCCGTTGCTGGAGACCAGACGGACATCGGCCCTCGGGTCGGTGCCGGTCAGGCCCAGCTTCCAGGCGGACAGCGCGGCGATGGCGCGGATCATGGCCCGGGGCACGGGCAGGCCCGCGGTGAAGGTGCCGAGAGCGGCGATGCCGGTGGTGCGGTGGTTGAAGCCCTGGGTGTGGGCGCCGGTGACGGCCCGCTCGACGCCCCCGGCGCGGCCCTCGTAGATCGTGCCGCAGCGGTCGACGACGAAGTTGTAGCCGATGTCGTCCCAGTCGCGGCTGCCGGTCTGGCCGGTGTAGAGGTCCCGGATGATGCGGGGCGCGTCGGCGCAGTCGTAGCCGTTGGGCGAGTCGGTGTGGTGGACGAAGACGGCGGAGACGCGGTCGTCGTAGCGCGGGCGCGGCTGCCGGCGGGCGGCGTCGCCCAGCCAGTGCGAGCGCGGCACGACGGTCGGCCGGGGGGCGGTGTACGGCGTGGCGGTGGAGCGGGCCGGGGCGGCGCGGGCCGGGGTCTCGGCGGCGTTCTCGACGCCGTGGGCGCACAGCACCAGCGCGACGACGGCGGCGACGCCCGGCAGGCAGCCGAGCGCCACCCGGGCCGCGCGCGGCATACCGGTTATGCCGGGTGCCCCGGCGGCGCGGCGCCCCCGCGCACTCCGCCGCCCTCGGTAGACACGCATGGTCCCACTGTCGGCCTGATCCGGTCCGTCCGCGATGTGTGGTGTGCCACCCGGTGGAACCATCGTCACGGTCCGCGACGTTTCTCCGAGTGCACGCGCGCGTGGCCGGTTGCGATCATCCGCGCGCGGGTGACTGATCACCGGGCCCTTCCCCCACGTACTGGAGGGTCCGAGAGAAAGGCGGCGTTGCGTGGACCTGCTCGACATCCTGCTGTTGCTGGTCGTCCTGGCCTACGCGGCGTCCGGGTACCGGCGCGGACTGGTGGCCGGCTGTGTGTCGCTGGCGGGCTTCGTGGGCGGCGCGGCCGTCGGCGTGTGGATCCTGCCCTGGGTCATGGACCTGGTGGAGCCGGGCACGACCCGGGCGACGGTGACGGCGGTGTTCACGGTGCTGCTGCCCGCGGTGGTGGGCCACGAGCTGGCGGGGCGCCTGGCGCTGCGGCTGCGGCGGGAGCTGGACCGGGGGCCGCTCAGGGTGGCGGACGGGATCGGCGGGGCCGTGGCCAACTCGGTCGCCGTGCTGATCGTGGCGTGGGTCGTCGCGAGCGTCCTGGGCGCCTCCTCGTCGCCGCTGGTCACGTCGGCGATCAGGGACTCACGGCTGCTCGCCGCGGTGCAGCGGACGATGCCGGAGACGACTCCGGCGTGGTTCTCGCAGGCCACCTCCGCGCTGACCCAGGCGGGGTTCCCGCAGGTCTTCAACCCGTTCGAGAACGAGTCGACGGCCGAGGTCGCCCGGCCCTCGGGCGACAGTGTCACGGCGGCCGCGACGAACGCCGCCAAGCGGAGCACGGTGAAGGTCGAGGGCGTCGCGGGCACGCAGGGCCGCGAGGGCAGCGGCTTCGTGTACGCCCGCGAGCGCGTGATGACCAACGCCCACGTGGTGGCCGGCATCGACGAGCCGACCGTGCAGATCGGCGGGGTCGGGCGCACGTACGAGGCCCGGGTGGTGCTCTTCGACCCGCAGAAGGACGTGGCCGTGCTGTACGTACCGGGTCTGAGGGCGCCCGTGCTCGGGTTCGACGACGACGCCGAGCGCGGCGACTCGGCGGTCGTCGCGGGTTATCCGCAGGACGGCGACCTGAACCTCCAGGCGGCGACGGTCGCGAACCGGGTGCGGGCGACGGGCCAGAACATCTACAACGACGGCACGGCCGTCCGCGAGATCTACTCGATCCGCTCCACGGTCCGCCCGGGCAACTCGGGCGGCCCCCTGCTCACCACGGACGGCCGGGTCTTCGGCGTGGTCTTCGCCCGCTCCACCTCGGACGCCGAGACGGGCTACGTGCTGACGGCGGACGAGGTGGCCCCGGACGCGGAGCGGGCGGCCGGCGCGACGGCGCCGGTGGACACGGGCGAGCTGGCGGCGTCGTAGCCGGCTGTCGCCGGGCTCAGAGGAAGCGGCCCATGAACACGTCGTCGACGTACGCGCCGTCGAGGAAGAACTCCTCGGGCAGGACGCCCTCCACGGCGAACCCCTCGGACGCGTAGAGCGCGCGGGCGGGCGTGTTGTGGGCCAGCACACGCAGGGTGAGGCGCCGCGCGCCCAGCCGCCGGGCCTCCTCCCCCGCCGCCCGCAGCAGGGCCCGGGCGACGCCGTGCCCGCGGGCCTCCTCCGCCACGGCCAGCCCGCGGATCATCCGGACGTGGGCGTTGCAGGCGAGCGGCGTCGGCGTGCCCAGCCGGAGGTAGCCGGCGAGGGCCCCGCCGAGTTCGGCGACGAGGCACTGCGCCATGGGGTCGTGCTCGCTGAAGAAGGGGCCGTACGGGGGTTCGGGGCGGGGCTGGACGGCGTGCAGCGGGGACCACGTGGCGCGGTCGAGCCGCCCCAGTGCGTCCTCGTCCTCGGGGCGTGCGGGGCGTATGTGCGGAGTCGGCATGGGGGCACGTTACGCCGGGCGCACGCCGCCCCGACGGGGGTTTTGTCCCGTCGGCGGGCAGGATTGAGCCATGCGACGCATCGCGGTGACCGGCGCCTCCGGTCTGATCGGCAGCGCCCTGGTGCGGTCCCTGACCGCGGACGGGCACGAAGTGGTGCGCCTCGTGCGCCGAACTCCGCGCACGCAGGACGAGGTCCGGTGGGACCCGGAGGGCGGGCGCGCGGACGCGGCCGGGCTCGCCGGCTGCCACGCGGTGGTCAATCTCGCGGGGGCCGGGGTCGGCGACCGCCGCTGGACGGACGCCTACAAGCGGCGGATCCGCGACAGCCGCGTGAAGGGCACGGCGGCGCTCGCCCGGGCGGTCGCGTCCCTGGACGACGAGGTCAGGCCCCGGGTCTTCGTGAACGGCAGCGCCATCGGCTACTACGGCGAGACCGGTGACCGGGCGGTGGACGAGGACGCGCCTCCCGGGACGGGCTTCCTGCCCGAGCTGTGCGTGGAGTGGGAGGCGGCGACGGCACCGGCCCGGGAGGCCGGTGTCCGCACGGTGTTCACCCGGACCGGTCTGGTGGTGTCCCGCCACGGCGGGGCGTGGCAGCGGATGCTGCCGCTCTTCCGGGCGGGGCTGGGCGGGCGGATGGGCGACGGGCGGCAGTACTGGTCGTTCGTCGCGCTGCACGACGAGGTCGCCGCGATCCGGCACCTCATCGACACCGACGGCCTGTCGGGGCCGTTCAACCTCACCGCCCCGAACCCGCTGACGAACCGTGAGATCACGGCGGCGATGGGGCGGGTGCTGCACCGGCCGACGCCGTTCGCCGTGCCCGCGCCCGTGCTGCGTTCGGTGCTCGGCGAGATGGCCGGGGACGTCCTCGGCAGCGCCCGGGTCCTGCCGACGCGGCTGCTGGAGTCGGGTTTCCGGTTCGCGTTCCCGGACATCGAGGGGGCGATCCGGGCGGCTCTGTGACCCCTGCGACCACTTCACGCCCACACGGCTTGCGTATGCGACCGCCGTGCGACCGTGCCCTGCCGATGCGCGACTCCCGCTGACCGATCACGGCCCTACCCTCGACCGGAACTCGCGTATCGCTGCGGCCTGTTGAGGGCATGACGTCTCCAGCGCCCGCGCAACCTCGAGGAGGGGCACGTGCTTGAGCCCGCTTACCAGGCGGACGTGGTCGTCGTGGGGGCCGGGGTCGCCGGACTCTCGGCCGCGCTCCGGCTGACCAGCGCAGGAGTGACGACCATGGTCCTGGAGGCCGCCCACGGCGTCGGCGGCCGCATGGCGACGGAGAAGATCGACGGCTTCCGGCTCGACCGGGTCGGCCAGTTGCTGTCCACCGCGTATCCCGAACTACGGCTGACACCCGGTCTGGGCGGGCTGGCCCTGCGGCCCTTCGCGCCCGGTGTCCTGCTGCACGGCGACGGCCGCCACCATCGGGCGGGCGTCCAGCCGGGCGCAGGGGGCGCACGGGGCGCACTGCACGCGGTGCGCACGCTGGCGAGTGCGCCTCGCCAGCCGTCCGTGCCGAGGCCGCTCCGGCGGCCGGCGGCCGTGCCCGGCCGTCAGGTCTCCGTCCCGCGGAGCCGGTCGGGCGCCCCGCTCGGCACGGCCGTGGACCAGGCCCGGCTGGGGGCCGCGCTGACCCGGCTGGCGGGCACCCCGGCCGAACGGCTGCTGGCCCGCCCGGAGTCGCCCGCCGGTGAGGCCCTGGCGGCACGCGGGCTGCCCGCCCGGACGATCGACGGCTTCCTGCGCCCGCTGCTCGCCGCCCTGCTGTGCGACCCGGACCTGACGACGTCCAGCCGGTGCGCGGACCTCGCGCTGCGCGCCTTCGCGAGCGGCCGGCTGTGCCTGCCGGAGGGCGGCGCCGAGGCGCTGCCGGAGCGGCTGGCGCAGATGCTGCCGGCGGGCACGGTGCACACGGGTGTGCGGGTCACGTCCGTCTCGACGACCTCGGTGACCACGGCCGAACACGGCGAGATCCGGTGCCGGGCGGTGCTGGTGGCCACGGGCGCGCGGGCCGCGGCCGGGCTGCTGCCCGGGTTGCGGGTGCCGGAGTTCCACCCGGTGACGGTGGTGCACCACACGACCGACGAGCCGCCGGGGACGGGGTCGTCGCTGCTGCTCGACGCGGACCTGGGCGGTCCGGTCGCGCACACGGCGGTGGTCAGCCAGGTCGATCCGTCCCGGGCTCCGGCGGGGCGGGCGCTGGTGTCGTCGACCGTGCTGGGGCGGCCGCCGGGGGACGTCGACACGGCCGTGCGGATGCACCTGGCCCGGCTGTACGGGGTGTCGACGTCCCGCTGGGAGACGCTGGCCGTGTTCCGCACGGCCGAGGCCGTGCCGGCGATGCGGCCGCCGCATGATCTGCGGCGGCCGGTGCGGTTGCTCGCGGGGCTGTACGTGTGCGGCGATCACCGGGACACCAGCACGGTCCAGGGCGCTCTGCACTCCGGGCATCGGGCGTCCGCGGCGATCCTGGCGGACCTGGGGGCGGGGCGGTCGATGCACGTCGCGGACCCCGTGCCGACCGTTCCCAGGGCCGCCTAGGCGGTCCTCCGGAAGGATCCCTATCCCAGCGCCGCCACCTTGTCGCGGTACGTCCGCACCGGAGCCGCGTCCTTGTACGGTTCCAGCCTCCGCTCGAAGTCCCGCACGTACTCCACCGCCCGTACCGAGCGCATCTCCGCCGCCTGGCCCGCCGCCTCGGCCGCCAGCTGGCAGGCCTGGTCGAGTTCGCCGAGACCCAGGCGGGCGGTGGCGAGGACGACGCGGCAGAACAGGCGGCTGCGGGCGTAGGACGGTGCCCGCAGCTGGAGTGAGCGTTCCGCGTGCTGGGCGGCGGCGCGGAACTGCTGCAGGTCGCGGTGGCAGTGGCCGAACTCGTCGGCGAGCTGGGCCTCGTCGAAGAACCTCGCCCAGTGCGGTACGTCGTCCCCGGGCCGGGCCGTCTCCAGCGCGCGCTCGGCGCGGACCAGGGCGGCGGTGCAGGCCCGGACCTCGCCGAGCACGCCGTGCCCGCGCGCCTCGGCGGCGTGCAGCAGGGCCTGGACGACGGGCGGGCCCGAGGTGCCGACGCCCTGCTGGGCCACGCGGGCCAGCTGGACGGCCTCCCGCCCGTGCCCGAGGTAGACGGCCTGCCGGCTCATGGTGACCAGCACGTACGCCCCGTACGCCCGGTCTCCGGCCGCCTGGGCCAGCCGCAGCGCCTGCACGAAGTAGCGCTGCGCGAGCCCGTGCGCGGCGATGTCGTACGAGGTCCAGCCGGCCAGCCGGGTCAGGTCGGCGGCGGCGGCGAACAGGCGGCGGCCGGTCTGCTCGCCGTAGGTGCCGCGCAGCATCGGCTCGCACTCGTGCTCCAGGTAGCGCACCAGGGCCTGGCGGGCGTGGCCGCCGCCGTAGGCGTCGTCGAGCGTGCGGAACAGCTCGCCGACCGAGCGCAGCGCGGCGATGTCCCCGGCGGTGACCCGCTGGCCGGGTCCGCGCTCGGCCTGGCCGCGCTGGCGGGGCAGGACGGGCACACCCTGCTCGGCCGTGGCCGGGAAGCGGGCGGCGGGGCGGCCCTGCGCCGGAATGCGGGCGGCGGTCTGCTCGCCCCGGGCCACCTTCTCGTCGGCGCGGCCGATCAGCCAGTCGCGGCTCGGCACGACGAGCCCGGCCGGGGTGAAGGCGATCTTCCGCAGCTCGGCGTGGCTGCCGGAGTCCTTGCGCCACAGCCCGCTGACGATGTCGACGGCCTCCTCGGGGGTGGCGGCGAACTCCAGGCCCGCGTAGACGGGGGCGCAGGCGTCCAGGCCGAGGTCCTGGGCGGTGAGGCGGCGGCCCAGGCGCCGGGTGAAGACCTCGGCGATCAGTGCGGGCGTGGTGCCGCGGGGCTGCTGGCCGCGCAGCCACCGGGTGACGGATGTCTTGTCGTATCTGAGGTCGAGCCCGTGTTCGAGACCGAGCTGGTCCACGCGACGGGCGAGTCCCGCGTTGGAGAACCCCGCTTCTGCGATGAGCGCGGCGAGTTGTCGGTTGGGGGTGCGCTGCGCGGGTCGTTCCGTCATCTGCGGTGCGGTCTCCTGCCTTCCGGCCTTCGTGATGTGCGCGGATTGCCTGTGAGCAGGCCTTATGCCTTGCTGGACGGCGCGAATGTAGCGGAGAGTAAGCACCCCATCACACATTTTCCCGGACATTCATCCGATCGTGTGAGGATTGACCCCGGGACTGACGCGTGCGGGCCGGACGTACAGTGGCTTGGGCGCGATACGTGCCTTACACACCCGTTCGAGGGAGGCGCTTGCCGTGAGTGAGTTGCGGTTCGTCCGTATGGGGTTCGGTGACGAGGCCGTCGAGTACCAGGAGGCGTGGGACGAGCAGCGCCGGGTGCACGCGGCGCGCTTCGCCGACGAGGTCCCCGACACCGTACTGCTCCTGGAGCACCCGCCGGTCTACACGGCCGGCCGGCGCACGGCGGACAACGAGCGGCCCCTGGACGGCACGCCGGTCATCGACGTGGACCGCGGCGGCAAGATCACCTGGCACGGCCCCGGCCAGCTGGTCGGCTACCCGATCCAGAAGCTGCCCCGCCCCGTGGACGTGGTGGCCCACGTCCGCCGCCTCGAAGAGGCCCTGATCCGCACCTGCGCGGAGTTCGGCCTGGAGACCACCCGGGTCGAGGGCCGCAGCGGCGTGTGGGTGCTGGGCGACCCGGTCGAGCAGCGGCCCGCACTCGGCGGGCTCTCCCTGGACTTCGACCCGCGGCTGCACGACGAGGAGTTCGACCCCCGGCTGAACGGCCCGGAGTACGCCCCGTCCAACGCCGGCCAGCGCCGCGAGGACCGCAAGATCGCCGCCATCGGCATCCGCGTCGCCAAGGGCGTCACGATGCACGGCTTCGCGCTCAACGTGAACCCCGACAACAAGTGGTTCGACCGGATCATCCCCTGCGGCATCCGCGACGCGGGCGTGGCCTCCCTCGCCGGCGAGCTGGGCCGTGACGTGACGATCGAGGAGGTCCTGCCCGTGGTGGAGCGCCACCTGCGGGACGTCCTGGAGAACGCCGACCTCAAGCCCCGGGAGATCGAGAGGACACCGGCGGCATAAATGCCCGTGGGGAGGGGCTGACACCACACAGAGGCATTCAAATCCACGGGCGTACCCTTGAGGTCGCCGAAGAATCAACGCTAGGGAGCCGGTCGTGTCCGCAGTCGCACCCGACGGACGCAAGATGCTGCGCCTGGAGGTCCGCAACAGCCAGACCCCCATCGAGCGCAAGCCCGAGTGGATCAAGACCCGGGCGAAAATGGGCCCCGAGTACACGAAGATGCAGAACCTCGTGAAGAGCGAGGGCCTGCACACGGTCTGCCAGGAAGCCGGCTGCCCGAACATCTACGAGTGCTGGGAGGACCGCGAGGCGACCTTCCTCATCGGCGGCGACCAGTGCACCCGGCGCTGCGACTTCTGCCAGATCGACACCGGCAAGCCCGAGGCGCTCGACCGCGACGAGCCGCGCCGCGTGGGCGAGTCCGTGGTGGCGATGGACCTGAACTACGCCACGATCACCGGCGTCGCCCGCGACGACCTGGAGGACGGCGGCGCCTGGCTGTACGCCGAGACCGTGCGCCAGATCCACCAGCAGACCGCCGGCCGCGAGGGCGGGCACACCAAGGTCGAGCTGCTGGCCCCCGACTTCAACGCGATCCCCGAGCAGCTCGAAGAGGTCTTCTCCTCGCGCCCCGAGGTCTTCGCGCACAACGTCGAGACGGTCCCCCGGATCTTCAAGCGCATCCGCCCCGGCTTCCGCTACGAGCGCTCCCTGAAGGTCATCACCGAGGCCCGCGACTTCGGCCTGGTCACCAAGTCCAACCTGATCCTCGGCATGGGCGAGACCCGCGAGGAGGTCAGCGACGCGCTCAGGCAGCTGCACGACGCGGGCTGCGAGCTGGTCACCATCACGCAGTACCTGCGGCCCTCCGTGCGGCACCACCCGGTCGAGCGCTGGGTCAAGCCGCAGGAGTTCGTGGAGCTGCAGCAGGAGGCCGAGCAGATCGGCTTCTCCGGCGTGATGTCCGGCCCGCTGGTGCGCTCCTCGTATCGCGCCGGGCGGCTCTACCGGATGGCCATGGAGCAGCGGGACGCACGCATCGCGCCCCAGGCCGTCTGACGAACCGTCACCGTCCTTCCCCGGCTGGGGAAGGGACAAGCGTGTGAATTCCCGCACAAGACGCTACCCGCCGGTAGCGACCGATTCGACGCGGTCCTGACCGTCCTCGCAGATGAGGGCGCCTGTCGGGACCGCGTCGGCGTTTCGCCGCTCCCCGCCGGGCCTTCATGGGTGTTTGACCGGTCGGTCACGCCCTGGTAACACCAAACAGTGACGCTGGACTCACAGCACGTACACCCTTACCGAGGGGGGACCTCACCCATGCAGGCCGCGCCTGTTCGCGCCACCGCGATTCCGTCCTTCACGACCGCCCTGCGCGCCGTGGAGTCGCTGCTGATGAGCAGCGGTCAGCGCACCGCCCGCCGCAACGCCTGGACCTCCGTGCTGGAGGACCGCCGTCGCGCCAAGGACCGGGTCGAGGCGCAGCGCGTCCTCGAGCAGTCCCTCACCCGGTCCGCCTCCGTACGCCCCTGAGCCCGGACCTCCTCCCCCGAGGGCCGCGCGGACACCGCCGTCGTCCGCGCTTGTGCGGCCACGTAGACTTCGTGGCATGGCGAGGAAGGAAACCGCAGCGGACGCTGCGAACACCGGGCGACTGAAGCAGATCGCCCTGACCTACAAGATGACCCGCAGGGCCGACAAGAAGATCGGTCTTGTACTCGCGGCTGTCGGAATCGTCACCTTCGGTGTCTTCCTCGCGATCGGTTTCTTGATCGGCCACCCCATCTATCTCGGCATCCTGGGCCTCCTGCTCGCCTTCCTCGCGACGGCGATCGTGTTCGGGCGCCGGGCCGAGCGGGCCGCCTTTGGGCAGATGGAGGGCCAGCCCGGTGCCGCGGCGGCGGTGCTCGACAACATCGGCCGGGGGTGGACGACGACCCCCGCGGTGGCGATGAACCGCAACCAGGACGTGGTGCACCGCGCGGTCGGCAAGGCCGGCATCGTGCTGGTGGCCGAGGGCAACCCGAACCGGGTGAAGACCCTGCTGGCCGCCGAGAAGCGGAAGATGAACCGCATCGTCGCGGACGTCCCGGTGCACGATCTGGTCGTGGGCACGGGCGAGGGCCAGGTCGAGCTGAAGAAGCTGCGCACGACCATGCTGAAGCTGCCGCGCGTGCTGACCGGCCCGCAGGTCACCGCCACCAACGACCGGCTGCGCGCCCTGGGCGACCTGATGAGCAACATGCCGCTGCCGAAGGGGCCGATGCCGAAGGGCATGCGGCTGCCGAAGGGCGGGCCGAAGGCCCGCTGATCCCCCCGCGCCCGTACGGCGAAGGGGCGCCCGGACCACACTCCGGGCGCCCCTTCGCCGTACGCGGGATCAGTGGCCGTGCGCGGGGATCAGCGGCCGTACCCGGGGATCAGATCCGGACCTCGACCGTGCCCGCGAGCCGGTCGTGCAGGCCTCGGCCGTCGCGGTCCCAGATCAGGGCGGGGATCGCCAGGAAGAGCAGGACCGTGCGCAGGGCGGAGCGCCAGGGGCTGACGCGGCCGCTCTCCAGCGCCAGCACGCGCAGGCCGAACAGGCGCTTGCCCGGGGTGAAGCCGACCGTACCGACCGTGAGCACCATCAGCGCGAACATGATGAGCGGCGCCCAGATCTGCGCCGCCTCGTTGTAGCTCTGGGTGATGAGGCCGTATGCGATCAGGAGGCTCAGGCCCCAGTCCACGGCGAGGGCGCCCAGGCGGCGGCCCGGGCGGGCGATCGAGCCGGGCCCCTCCTCGGGCAGACCGAGCTGTTCGCCCCGGTATCCGAAGTCGACACCGGCCTCCTCCGCGGCCGCGCGGGGCCCGGAGAGCCACGATCCGAGTGCTTGCCTGTTGTCCACCCGTCCACGGTACTGCGCCCGTAAATGACCCGGGCACGGCGGGGTGCGCCGGGGCTACGGTGGTGGGAGAGCCGGTTAACTTGTGCGAAACAAATGAGTCACGCCCGAGAAATCACCCGTCCCTAGGGTCGAGGTCAGCGTGTGCCACCCGCACTGGCCGCACGATCGAACTACCACCCCGGCGGGACGGTCGGGAGTAGGAGGAGCTGGATGTTCCAGAACGCCGACGAGGCCAAGAAGTTCATCGCGGACGAGGACGTCAAGTTCATCGACGTCCGCTTCTGCGACCTCCCGGGCGTGATGCAGCACTTCACGGTGCCTGCGGAGGCGTTCGACGCCGACGAGGAGCTCGCCTTCGACGGCTCCTCGATCCGGGGTTTCCAGGCCATTCACGAGTCCGACATGGCGCTGCGCGCGGACCTGTCGACCGCCCGGGTGGACCCGTTCCGCCGTGACAAGACGCTGAACATCAACTTCTTCATCCACGACCCGATCACGGGCGAGCAGTACTCCCGTGACCCGCGCAACGTGGCGAAGAAGGCCGAGGCCTACCTCGCCTCCACCGGCATCGCCGACACGGCGTACTTCGGCCCCGAGGCCGAGTTCTACGTCTTCGACTCCGTCCGCTTCGCGACCAGCGCGAACGAGTCCTTCTACCACATCGACTCCGAGGCCGGCGCCTGGAACACCGGTGCCCTGGAGGACAACCGCGGCTACAAGGTCCGTTACAAGGGCGGCTACTTCCCGGTCCCGCCGGTCGACCACTTCGCCGACCTGCGTGCCGAGATCTCCCTGGAGCTGGAGCGGGCCGGCCTGAAGGTCGAGCGCCAGCACCACGAGGTGGGCACCGCCGGCCAGGCCGAGATCAACTACAAGTTCAACACGCTGCTCGCCGCCGCCGACGACCTCCAGCTGTTCAAGTACATCGTGAAGAACGTGGCGTGGAAGAACGGCAAGACCGCGACCTTCATGCCGAAGCCGATCTTCGGTGACAACGGCTCGGGCATGCACGTCCACCAGTCGCTGTGGGCCGGCGGCCAGCCGCTGTTCTACGACGAGGCCGGTTACGCGGGCCTGTCGGACACCGCCCGCTACTACATCGGCGGCATCCTCAAGCACGCCCCGTCGCTGCTGGCCTTCACCAACCCGACGGTGAACTCGTACCACCGCCTGGTGCCCGGCTTCGAGGCCCCGGTCAACCTGGTGTACTCGCAGCGCAACCGCTCCGCGGCCATGCGTATCCCGATCACCGGCTCGAACCCGAAGGCCAAGCGCGTCGAGTTCCGCGCGCCCGACTCCTCCGGCAACCCGTACCTGGCCTTCTCGGCGCTGCTGCTCGCGGGCCTGGACGGCATCAAGAACAAGATCGAGCCGGCCGAGCCGATCGACAAGGACCTCTACGAGCTGGCCCCCGAGGAGCACGCGGGCGTCCCGCAGGTCCCGACCTCCCTCCCGGCGGTCCTGGACTCCCTGGAGGCCGACCACGAGTTCCTCCTCCAGGGCGACGTGTTCACGCCGGACCTGATCGAGACGTGGATCGACTTCAAGCGCACGAACGAGATCGCCCCGCTGCAGCTGCGTCCGCACCCGCACGAGTTCGAGCTGTACTTCGACGTCTAG
>NZ_JAPSKN010000073.1:25583-28097 GCF_031181705.1 Streptomyces sp. | reverse complement strand
ACTTACGCGCCTGCTTGGCCAGCTCCTCGTCGATCTGCTCGAACTTGTCCGCCGCCATGGTCAGGTAGTCACCCATGCCGTCGAGACCGTCCAGCGTCGTCTTCGTGCCCTGCACGAACTCGTCGAAGTTCTCGTCGAACGCCTTCGACGAGCTCTTCGTGACATAGCCGGACTGCACGAGGTTGTTGATGTACTTGCGGAGGCCCTCGAGCCTCTCCTGGAGCTTTTCCTTCTCCTTCACGACATGCTTGGCCGCTTCCCGCATGTCCTGGTATGTGATGTCAAGGTCCTTGGCCATGAAGCCGCTCCCTCTCGCAACGCCGCAGGGCCAACCCCCGTGGCTCCCTGTGTGCGGACTCATCGGCGCCCGGGCCGAGTTGCCGATCGCACGTGGCAACCGGAGTGATCGTCCGCTCTTGCGCCTGCAGCTTACGGGTGTGGCCTGCGGTGCCACATCCCTGGTTGTGAACGAGCGGTCAGGAAAGCGTGCACGGGATTGCCATCGGGAACGTCACCGCGCCGCCCCATTGCCCCGTCACCGCACCGAACGGATATCGTCCTTACCGCTGTGGCCCCAGTGACGGGAAGTGACAAGTGACTGGAGCGGGCGCAGCAAGGGACACCACCGCGGCCACACCGGCCCAGTGGCACGGGGAGGACAAGTCGTGCGCCTGACTCTGACCGTCGTCGACCCGTACGGCGGTGCCGCCGCCGACGTCGTGCTCGATGCCGATCCTGAGTCCACCGTGGGGGACATCGCCCAGGAGCTCGCCAAGCAGGTCGGGCACAGCGGGGCGCAGGTCATCCCGCTCGGGCAGCACCGGCACGCGCCGGCCAACAACGCGCCCCTGGTGTACGTGGACGGATACGCCGTCGATCCCGCCGCCACCGTCGTCGGCTCGCCCCTGCGCGAGGGCGCCGTCGTCAGCCTGCAGGATCCCTCCGGGTGTCTGCCGGGTGAGCCCACCGGGCTCGTCGAACTGCGGGTGGTCGGCGGGCCGGCCGCCGGGTTCGTGCACCGTCTCGGCGTGGGGCGGTACGACATCGGCAGCGGGGCCGCCTCCTACGTCCGGATCGACGATCCCGAGGTCGACGCCCGGGCCCTCACGCTCTCCGTCGCCGCTGACGGGACCTGCCAGGTCGCCGTCCACTCGGACAAGGAGCACGTCACCCTCGACGGCACCCCCCTCGCCCCCTCGGACGACAAGCAGGGGTCCAGCGACAAGGACGGGCGGAAGAGGGCGGAGAAGAAGAGGGACGGGAAGAAGGACAGGAAGAGGGACAAGAAGGGCGATGGGGGATCGGAGAAGGCGGACGGGCCCGCCGAGTGGCCCCTCGGGGCGCAGATCGGGATCGGCAACACCCTGCTCGAACTCACGCGTTACACCCCGCCGAACGCCGCCCTGAAGTGGTCCGACGACGGCGTCGGGCTGGACTACAACCGGCCCCCGCGGCTGCGTCCGCCCGAGCGGCAGACCACCTTCCGGCTGCCCTCGGCACCCCGCGAGTACGAGGCCCGGCCGCTGCCGTGGCTGATGGCGCTGACCCCGCTGGTCGGTGCCGTCGTGTCAGTCATGATCTTCCAGCGCTGGTACTACCTGATCATGGCCGCGCTGAGCCCCGTCCTGCTCTTCGCGAACTACTACAACGACAAGAAGCACGGGCGTAAGTCCCACGCCAAGCAGGTCAAGGAGTACGAGGAGCAGAAGGAGCGGATCGAGAAGGACGCGCAGGACGCCCTCGTCGCCGAGCGGAACGACCGGCGGCACGCCATACCCGACCCTGCCACCGTCCTCGCCCTGGGGACCGGGCCACGTACCCGGCTGTGGGAGCGGCGGCGCACCGACCGCGACCATCTGCTGCTCCGCGTGGGGACCGGGCAGTTGCCCTCCGAGGTCGTCCTCGACGACCCCGAGCAGGACGACCACCGCCGCCAGGTGACCTGGAAGATCGAGGACGCCCCGGTCGCGCTGCACCTGCGCACCCTCGGTGTCGTCGGCATGGCCGGCCCCGGTGACTCCGCCCGGGCGCTGGGGCGTTGGGCCGTCGCGCAGACCGCGGCGCTGCACAGCCCGATGGACGTGCAGTTCTACGTGCTGAGCGAGAACGCCGCGCGGGAGTCCTGGGACTGGGTGCGCTGGCTGCCGCACGCCCGGCCGTCCGGCGGGCAGGACGTCAACGCGCTGGTCGGGACGGACGCCGAGACCGTCGGCGCCCGGATCGGGGAGCTGACGCAGATCCTCGACGCCCGCAAGAAGGCCGCCGAGCAGAACAGGTCGCAGGGCTCGACCTTCAGCGACCCGGACATCGTGGTGGTGTGGGACGGGTCGCGGCGGCTCCGGTCCCTCCCCGGCGTCGTACGGCTGCTGCGCGAGGGGCCGTCGGTGTCCATGTTCGCCATCTGCCTCGACGCCGAGGAACGGTTCCTGCCCGGCGAGTGCCAGGCGTACGTCGTGGCCGAGCCGAAGGCCGAGCAGCACGAGCCGGACCGGCGGGTCCAGCAGCAGGCACAGC
>NZ_JAPSKN010000073.1:22613-25483 GCF_031181705.1 Streptomyces sp. | reverse complement strand
CAGCAGGCACAGCGGGCACAGCGGGCGGCCGGGGGCTTCCCCTCCTTCCAGGCCTGGCACACCACCGCCTCGCAGCCCGAACAGGCCGAGCACGCCGAGAAGTTGCGGCTGCGCGTGGAGGAGGCCGGTGCCGAGCGGCTGCAGGACGTACGGCCCGACTTCGTCTCCCCGGCCTGGTGTCTGCGCCTGGCCCGGTCGCTGTCGCCGCTGCGGGACATCAGCGGCGAGACCGAGGACTCGGCCCTGCCGGGCTCCAGCCGGCTGCTGGACGTGCTGCAGCTGGAGCCGCCGACGAGCGAGGCGATCGTGGCGCGCTGGCGGATGGGCGGACAGTCCACGCTCGCCGTGATCGGTGAGTCGTACGACGGGCCGTTCGGGATCGACATCCGCAAGGACGGGCCGCACGGCCTCATCGCCGGTACGACCGGATCGGGTAAGTCGGAGCTGCTGCAGACGATCGTGGCGGCGCTGGCGGTGGCGAACACGCCCGAGAACATGACGTTCGTGCTGGTCGACTACAAGGGTGGCGCCGCCTTCAAGGACTGTGTGCATCTGCCGCACACCGTCGGCATGGTGACCGACCTCGACGCCCATCTCGTGGAGCGCGCGCTGGAGTCGCTCGGTGCCGAGCTGCACCGGCGCGAGCACATCCTGGCCGCCGCCGACGCCAAGGACATCGAGGACTACCAGGACCTGGTGCGCCGGGACCCCTCGCACCGGCCGGTGCCCCGACTGCTCATCGTCATCGACGAGTTCGCCTCGATGGTGCGTGACCTGCCCGACTTCGTGACGGGGCTGGTGAACATCGCCCAGCGCGGCCGTTCCCTCGGGATCCACCTGCTGCTGGCGACCCAGCGGCCGTCCGGCGTCGTCTCCCCGGAGATCCGCGCCAACACCAACCTGCGGATCGCGCTGCGCGTGACGGACGGCGGCGAGTCGACGGACGTCATCGACTCGCCCGAGGCCGGGCACATCTCCAAGAGCACTCCGGGCCGTGCGTACGCCCGGCTCGGGCACGCCTCCCTGGTCCCCTTCCAGTCGGGACGCGTCGGTGGCCGGCGGCCCGGCGCGGCCGACCCGGCCGTGCTGATGCCCTGGGTGTCCCCGCTGACCTGGGAGGACCTCGGCCGGGCCGCGCTGGCCAAGCCGAAGGCCGAGGCGCGGGAGGACGAGGAGATCACCGATCTGAAGGTCCTGGTCGACACGATCCGGGACGCCAACCGCGCGCTCGGAATCCCGCCCCAGCACAGCCCGTGGCTGCCCGCCCTGGACGAGACGCTGCTGCTGGACGAGATCGAGGTGCCCGCGTTCGCCGGTGGTCCCGGGAAGCTGGCCCCCGCCCCGTACGGCATCGAGGACCTGCCCGCCAGCCAGTCGCGCCGCCCGGTCGTGGTGGACTTCTCGACCTTCGGGCACCTGATGATCGGCGGTGCCCCGCGCAGCGGCCGCTCGCAGGTGCTGCGCACCCTGGCGGGTTCGATCGCCCGCACCCACTCCGTCGCCGACGTGCACCTGTACGGCATCGACTGCGGCAACGGCGCGCTCAACGCCCTGACGCGGCTGCCGCACTGCGGGGCGGTCGTCGGCCGTAACCAGACCGAGCGGGTGGTGCGGCTGGTCAACCGGCTCAAGGGCGAGATGAGCCGCCGTCAGGACGTGCTGTCGGAAAGGGGGTTCGCGGACATCGGGGAGCAGCGGGCGTCGGTCGCCGAGGACGAGCGGCTGCCGCACATCGTGGTGCTGCTGGACCGCTGGGAGGGCTGGGTGCCCACGCTGGGCGAGATCGACCACGGCTCGCTCACGGACGAGTTGCAGACGATGATGCGCGAGGGCGCGAGCGTCGGCATCCACCTCGTCCTCACCGGTGACCGGACGCTGCTGGTGGGCCGTATCGCCACGCTCACCGAGGACAAGTACGGTCTGCGGCTGGCGGACCGGAGCGACTTCTCGGCGCTGGGGATCCCGGTGCGCAAGGTGCCGGAGGAGATTCCGCCGGGCCGTGCCTTCCGCAACGAGTCCGGTACGGAGACGCAGTTCGCGCTGCTCGCCGAGGACACGAGCGGTCAGGGCCAGGCGGCGGCGCTGGCGGCGATCGGCGAGGCGGCCACCGCGCGGGACGCCGACGTGCCGCGCTCGCGCCGTCCGTTCCGGGTGGACAGCCTGCCCAGCCGGATCTCCTTCCCGGAGGCGTGGGAGCTGCGCGACCCGGACGCGTCCCGCTCGCGGCTGTACGGTCTGGCCGGTATCGGCGGCGACGAGATCGTCGGCTTCGGGCCCGATCTCGCCGAGGGCGTACCGGCGTTCGTCATCGCGGGTCCGGCCAAGTCGGGCCGTTCGACGGTGCTGCTGAACTTCGCGCACTCGTTCCTGGCCCAGGGCACGCGCCTGGTGATCGCGGCGCCGCGCCAGTCGCCGCTGCGCGGGCTCGACGGTACGGACGGTGTGCTGAGGGTCTTCACCGGTGACGACATCGACGAGGACGACTTCGAGGAGCTGATCGACCAGGCGTCCCCGGAGGAGCCGATCGCCGTGCTCGTCGACGACGGGGAGATCCTGGAGGACTGCGACGCCGAGAGCCAGCTGAAGAAGCTGGTCTCGCGCGGCGCCGAACGCGGTCTCGCCCTGGTCATCGCCGGTGACGAGGAGGACGTGTGCAGCGGCTTCTCGGGCTGGCAGGTCGACGCGAAGAAGGCCCGCCGCGGCATCCTGCTCTCCCCGCAGGAGTCCTCCAGCGGCGACCTCATCGGCGTCCGCCTCTCCCGCAGCATGGTCGGCGGCCAGGTCGCCCCGGGCAAGGGCATGCTCCACCTCGGCGACGGGGAGCTGCGCACGGTCGTCGTCCCGGGGTGAGGCTGGCGGTGAGCGGCGGT
>NZ_JAPSKN010000073.1:0-22513 GCF_031181705.1 Streptomyces sp. | reverse complement strand
CAAGGGCATGCTCCACCTCGGCGACGGGGAGCTGCGCACGGTCGTCGTCCCGGGGTGAGGCTGGCGGTGAGCGGCGGTGAGCGGCGGTTCGGCGAAGCCGAGGCGGAGGAGGGCGGCGGGGGCGGCGCCGCGGTACGAGCACCGGCCCGGCCGGCCGCGCACCGATTGAGGCGAAGGAGCGGGACCGGGGCTGTGGCTGGAGCTGCGTGGTGCTCCCCGGCTTCGTCGGCCTGCTGATGCCGGTGGTCCTCATCGAGAACTACTGGGGCACGAGCTCCGGGGCGACTTCGCCCCGGGGTGCGGGTGCACTTCCCGTGGTTGTGGGCCGTCGGTCTGGCCGCCACCCTCGCGGTGATCGCGCTCCTCCTGGTCCTGTTCGCCCGGCACGTGCGCAGGTCGTCCGCTACCGCACCTTCGACAGCCGGGCCTGCGGACGTCCCGACTCCGCGCTCTGCGAGCGGTACTGCAGATCGTCGCCCGTCGGGATGAGGCGGACGGTGGTGGGGGCCGGGTTGCAGCCACTGTGGTTGGTCTTCGCGCCGACCGACGTCGCGACCAGCTCCTTCTTCGTGACCTGCTTGAGGGTGAGGATGTCGACGCAGACGCCGCCGAGCTGGTCGGTCTGGCGCAGGCGGCCCAACTCCTGGCCGACGGCGGCCCGCTGGACGGTGATCCGGAAGGTGCCGAGCGGCAGCCTGCCGTCGAGGGCGGTGCCCTGGCCCTCCCAGGTGCCGAGGTAGGCGGCGGGCACGGCACCGGAGGGGGCGGAGCTCGCGGTCGCCCCGGGCGGTGAGTAGGCGTCGTCGCTGCCCGAACCCGCGTCGTCCCCGCCGCCGGGGAGCAGGTCGAGGACGAGGACCGACCCGATCGTCACGGCGGCCATCGCCCCCGCCACGGCCAGCGCGACGGTGCAGCTCAGCCGCCGTGTCCGCCCTTCGCCGCCGGGCGTGGAGGTCGCGGCGACGGAGACGGAGACCCTGCCGGGCCGCCGGCCTTCGGAGGGGACGACGGTGTCCTCGCGGTGCCCGTCGCGGGGTTCGGGTACGACGCTGGGGGCCGGGGCCTCTGATACCGGTGCGGGCGGTGCGGCCGTCGGCCCGACCATCACCGGCGGCGGCCCGAACACCCCCGCGACCGGCGGCCCGGACACCCCCGCGACCTCCATGGCCCCGCCGGTCTCCGCCTCCCCCACCGACGGACGGCTGAACCCCACCGGCCCCGAGGGCGCGCTCGTCCCCGTCGCCTCCAGGTTCAGCAGGCGCACGGCGCTGCGGCTCACCTGTTCCACCAGCGTCCCCGGCAGCCACCCGCCCGCCACCAGCCGGGCCGCACCCTCAGGCGCGAGCCGCCGGGCCACCTGCGCGGGGGTCGGCCGTGCGTCCGGGTCCTTGGCCAGGCAGGCCGCCGTCACGGCGCGCAACTCCCCGTCCAGCGGCCCGAGTTCCGGTTCCTCGTGCACCACCTTGTAGAGCAGGGCCGCCGAGGAGTCACCGGGGAAGGGCGGTTCGCCGGTCGCCGCGTACGCGAGGACCGCGCCCAGGGAGAAGACGTCCGCCGCGCCCGTGACGCCCTTGCCGAGGATCTGCTCGGGCGACATGTAGCCGGGCGAGCCGACGGAGACTCCGGTGGACGTCAGGGACGCCGTGCCGTCGGTGGCCCGGGCGATGCCGAAGTCGATCAGCAGCGGCCCGTCCAGGGTGAGCAGGACGTTCGACGGCTTCACGTCGCGGTGGACGAGCCCCAGCTCGTGCACCGCCGCCAGCGCCTCGGCGAGCCCCGCCCCGAGTGCCCGTGCGGTGTGGGCGGGCAGGGGCCCGCCGTCGGCGACCGCGGCGGACAGCGACGGGCCGGCGGCGTACGCCGTCGCCACCCACGGCACCCGGGCGTCCGGGTCGGCGTCCAGGACGGACGCGGTCCAGGCGCCGCCCACCCGGCGTGCGGCCTCCACCTCGCGCCGGAAGCGCGCCCGGAACTCCTCGTCCAGCGCGAAGTGCGGATGCACGATCTTCACCGCGACCGTACGGCCCCCGGCGCTGCGGCCCAGGTAGACCCGGCCCATGCCGCCGGAGCCCAGCCGGCCGAGCAGCCGGTAGGGACCCACCACCGTGGGTTCGTCGACGTCGAGCGGCCGCATGGCGTCACCCCTCCCCCGTAGGCGCGGGGGGCGCTCCCCGGCCCCGGCACGCCTGCACCTGTCAGCAGGGTAGTGCCGGAGCACCGCCGCGCTCACGGCTGGAGCAGGTCCACCTTCACGTCGGCCGGGAAGCCGGTCGTCGGGCCGACCCGCCGGGCGAACTCGGCGACCGCCTCCAGCTGGGGTCCGCCGAAGCGGAAGTCGAGGGTGGTGAAGTACCGGGCGAGGGTCTCCTCGTCGAAGGCCTCCCAGCGGGCGGCCTGCTCGGCGACCTTGCCGACCTCCTCCAGGGAGACGTTGCGGGAGTCGAGGAACGCCGCGTGCACCTTGCGCGTGATGACCGGCTCGCGCTCGGCGTAGTCGCGGCGCGCCGCCCAGACCGCGAAGACGAACGGCAGCCCCGTCCACTCCTTCCACAGCGCGCCCAGGTCGTGCACGTCCAGGCCGAAGCGGGGCCCGTCGACCATGTTGGCGCGCAGCGCCGCGTCGCCGATGAGGACGGCGGCCTCGGCCTCCCGCATCATCAGGCTGAGGTCGGGCGGGCAGGTGTAGTAGTCCGGCTGGACGCCGTAGCGCTCGGCGAGGAGCAGCTGGGCGAGGCGGACGGAGGTGCGGGAGGTCGAGCCGAGGGCGACCCGGCGGCCGTCCAGCTGGTCCAGGGGGACCTGCGAGACGATCACGCAGGACATGACCGGGCCGTCGCAGCCGACGGCGATGTCGGGGAAGGCGACCAGGTCGTCGGCGTGCTTGAGGAACTCGACCAGGGTGACCGGACCGATGTCGAGATCGCCCTGCACCAGCTTCTCGCTGAGCTTCTCCGGGGTGTCCTTGGTGAGCTCGAAGTCGAGGAGCGTGCCCGTTCTGGCGAGCCCCCAGTACAGGGGCAGGCAGTTCAGGAACTGGATGTGGCCGACGCGCGGCCGGGTGCGAGGATTGTCCACATCGTGAGGCTAGCCCTCACGGCTCACCGGCCCGCGTCCGGCCCCGCCGTCGGGGCGCGGTCCGCCGATCGCGTCCGTACCGCCAGTCGGCGGGGGGATGTTCAAACATCCGGGTGACGTGATCTTGACCCCTATTGCATTCCGGGGTCCGCGTGCTAGGCTCGTCGCAAGTTGCAGTTTGGTTTCCCTTGCAGTACAGAGCCTGCGGAGCATGTGACCGCGGGCTCTCGTCATTCTCAGACATATGCAGTTGTGCAGAATTCATCTTCACACTTGCTGGTTCTGGAGCAGGGCAACCCTTTTGAGCCCAAGGAGGGCTTATGGCTACCGGAACCGTGAAGTGGTTCAACGCCGAAAAGGGCTTTGGTTTCATCGCCCAGGAGGGCGGCGGCCCCGACGTCTTCGTCCACTACTCCGCGATCAATGCGCAGGGATTCCGGTCCCTGGAGGAGAACCAGCAGGTGTCTTTCGACGTCACGCAGGGTCCGAAGGGCCCGCAGGCTGAGAACGTCACGCCGGTCTGATCAGTAGTACCCAAGGAGCCCCGCGCCGACAGGCGACGGGGCTCCTGCCCTTTTCGGGCCCTTTCGCCGGATGAACTCCGGACGAATTCGGCCTGCGGGACGGCGGACGGCCGGGGAAACACCGGAAGAACAGCGGGCCGACCGGGGAAAGCTGCGGGCCGGGACGCCGGTGGCCCGGCTGCGCTGTCAGTGGGCCGCAGTAGGGTCACGGCCCATGACCGACGCCGACTTCCTGACCGAGACCCGCGCCTTCTACGACACCGTGGCCGAGGAGTACGCCGAGGCCTTCCGGGACGCCACCACACCGCTGGACCTGGGCCTGCTGTACGGGTTCGCGGAGCTCGTGGGCGAGGGCGGCGAGGTCGCCGACCTCGGATGCGGGCCCGGGCGGGTGACGGCGTACCTGGCGTCCCGGGGGCTGTCGGTCTTCGGGCTCGACGTGTCGGAGTCGATGCTGGCGATCGCCCGGCGCGAGCATCCGGGACTGCGGTTCGAGCAGGGCTCGATGCTGGACCTGGACCTGCCGGACACCTCGCTGGACGGGGTCGTGGCCTGGTACTCGACGATCCACACGCCCCTGGAGCACCTGCCCGCCCTCTTCTCCGGCTTCCACCGCGTCCTGCGCCCGGGCGGGCATCTGCTCCTCGGCTTCCAGTACGGCGAGGAGCCCCGCCGCTACGAGGAGGCCTTCGGCCACCGGGTGTCCCTGAGCTTCCACCGCCGCCGGCCGGAGCGGATGGCCGCGCTGCTGGAAGGGGCCGGCTTCACCGTGCGGGCACGGACGGTACGGGAGGCCGACGAGGAGCGCGGGGAGCCCGTCCGCCAGGCGGCCCTGGTGGCCCGCAGGCCGCGCGCCTAGCCTTCTCCGGCCGCAGCCGCAGCCGCCTCGTCATCGGTCCGGCACCGCCGGGATGCCCTGCCCGCACCCGCCCTGGCAGCCGGATCCCCTCACAGCGCCCAGGGCCCGGCGGGCCGCGCCGGGCAGCTCCGGGAGGAAGCCGCTGCCGGTCGGCGGGGACGTCCGGGCCGGCCACGGCGGCCCGCTGGGCGGCGGCCTCGGCGGGCCTGTCCGGGACGCCGACCGCGCCGGGATCACCTCGGCAGTGAGGGACCTGGGGTCTCCGCGCCGGAGCGGCCGGCCGAGCCGCCGGGGGCCGGCGCTTCTCCGGGACGACGCGGCTCAGTGCTTGGCATGCCGCGGTGAGCGCGGCGGTCGTCCCGGCGGCGGCGGTCCCGGTGCCACCGGCGGCGCCGGGAGGGACGGCGTCGTACGTGCCGGGCGGGTGTCCGAAGGTCCGTGCAGTGCGCAAGGCCCGTGCGAGCCGGCCTATCCGAGTCCGATGGCCGCGCAGTCCGCCCGGTACCTCGCCGTGCAGATCTCCTTCACCGTGTAGACGCCGTCGGTGATCACGGTCTCCTCGATGTTGTCCTTGGTGAGGGCGACCACCGGCACCAGCATCGCCGGGATGTTCTTCTGCGTCGGGCTGTCGACCGTCTCCCGGGTCAGGGCGGCGAACTCGATGGAACGGCCCTGGACCTTGGCCACGGCGATCTTCGCGGCGTTGGTCGCCTCCAGCAGGAAGGACTTGTACACGGTCATGTACTGCTCCCCGGACACCACCCGCTGCACCGCGTCCAGGTTCGCGTCCTGCCCGGTCACCGGCGGCATCCTGGTGGCGCCGGCCTCCTTGAGCGCCTCGATGACCGCACCGGCCATGCCGTCGTTGGCCGAGTAGACCGCGGCGATGTCGTTCAGGCCGACCGCCTTGATCGCCTTCTCCATGTTGGCCTTGGCGATCGCGGGCTTCCACTCCTTGGTGTCGTACTGCTCGACGATGTCGACCTGGCCCTGGAGTTCGCTCAGCGCGCCGCTCTTGAAGCGTGCCGTGTTGGGGTCGGCGGGGTCGCCGTTCATCATGACGACCTTGCTGTTCTCGGCCTTCGCGCCGAGTTCGCCGATGATCGCGCGGCCCTGCACCTGCCCGACGAGTTCGTTGTCGTGGGAGACGTACGCGTCGACGGGTCCCTCGGCGAGCCGGTCGTAGGCGACGACCGGGATGCCCGCGTCCTTGGCCTTGCGCACGTCGGGGGCGATGGCCTTGGAGTTCAGCGCGTCGACGAGGATGACGTCCACCCTGTCGGCGATCATCTGCCGGAACTGCTCGCTCTGCCGGGAGACGCTGGCCTCGGCGTTGGCGTAGCGGACCTTGCCCTGGTCGTCGGTGAGGGAGGCGACCTCCTGCTTGATGAGCGGGTAGTCGAACCGCTCGAAGCGCGCGGTGTCCCGGTCGGGCAGCAGCAGCCCCACCGTGATGTCGTTGCCCCGCTTCCCGCCGGCCGCGTCATCGCTTCCGCCGTCACCGCACGCGGCGAGGGACAGGGCCGACACGGAGACCGCCAGGCCTATGGAGAGGTGACGCACGGTGGCCCGGCGGGTGTAACGCGCTTTCACTGGTGCTGCCTTCCGATGGGGGGCATCGCGACGAGGTGGCAGAAAGCCAACGGGGAGACACCGTGCGTCGTCAAGGACCAGGTGTGAAGACTCCGCGAAGGTGGCTCACCGCGCGTACAAGCCCTCCACCTCCGTCGCGAACGCGCGCAGGACCGTCTCGCGGCGGAGTTTCATCGTCGGCGTGAGGTGGCCCTCGTCCTCCGTGAAGTCCTGCGGGAGGACGGCGAATCGGCGGATGGACTCGGGGCGGGAGACGAGCTTGTTGGCCTCGTCGACGGCGCGTTGGAGGATGGCGCGCAGTTCCTCGTCGTCGACCAGGAGGGCGGGCGGGACGGGGTGTTTGCCGTTCATGCGGCGCCAGTGGGTGATGCCCGCCTCGTCCAGGGTGATCAGCGCCGTGACGTAGGGGCGGCCGTCGCCCAGGACCATGCACTGGGAGATCAGGGGGTGCGAGCGCAGCCAGTTCTCCAGAGGGGCCGGGGCGACGGACTTGCCGCCCGCGGTGATCAGGAGTTCCTTCTTGCGGCCGGTGATGGTCAGGTAGCCCTCGTCGTCCAGTTCGCCGATGTCGCCGGTGGCGAGCCAGCCGTCGGGCGCGGCGGGGACGACACCGCCGGCCTGCGGGTCCCAGTAGCCGCGCAGCACGTGGTCGCCGGCGACGAGGATCTCCCCGTCGGCGGCGATCCGGACGCGGGTGCCGGGCAGGGGCCAGCCGACGGTGCCCAGACGGGGTTTGAGGGGCGGGGTGACGGTCGTCGCGCCGGTGGTCTCCGTCAGGCCGTAGCCCTCGAAGATCTCGATGCCGGCGCCCGCGTAGAACGCGGCGAGGCGGCGGCCGAGCGGCGAGCCGCCGCAGATGGCGTAGCGGACCCGGCCGCCCATGGCGTTGCGGATGCGGCGGTAGACCAGCGGGTCGTAGAAGGCGCGGGCGGTTCTCAGGGCGCGGGAGGGGCCGGGGCCGGTGCCCGTCTGGTGGGCCTCCACCGCCTCTCCGTAGCGCTGCGCCACCGCCGCCGCCCGGTCGAAGGACGTGGCCCGGCCGCTCGCCTCGGCCTTGGCGCGGGCGGAGTTGAAGACCTTCTCCAGCATGTACGGGATGGCCAGCAGGCAGGTCGGCCGGAAGCCGGCGAGGTCCGGCAGGAGGTCCTCGGCCTTGATGCTCGGCGCGTGCCCGAGCCGGACGCGGGCCCGGACGCAGGCGATCGCGACCATGCGTCCGAAGACGTGCGACATGGGCAGGAACAGCAGGACCGAGGCCTCTTCGCTGGTCCTGGCCCTGAAGACGGGGTAGAGCAGTTCGATGGCGTTGTCGACCTCGGCGAAGAAGTTGCCGTGGGTGAGCGCGCAGCCCTTGGGGCGGCCGGTGGTGCCGGAGGTGTAGATGAGGGTGGCGAGGGTGTCGGGGCCGAGCATGCCGCGCCGCACCTCGACCTCCTGGTCGGTCAGGTGCGTCCCGGCCTCCGCGAGCCGGTCCACATGGCCCTTCTCCACGACCCACACGTGCTTGAGGTCGGGCAGGCGTGCGCGCTCGGGGCCGAGGGCTGCGGCCTGTGCGGTCGTCTCGGTGAGGAGCGCGACGGCGCCGGAGTCCTGGAGGATCCAGCGGGCCTGGAAGACGGAGGAGGTGGGATAGACGGGGACGGTGACCAGCCCGGCGGCCCAGGCGGCGAAGTCCAGGACGGTCCACTCGTAGATCGTGCGGGCCATGACGGCGACCCGGTCGCCCGGCATCAGTCCCTCGGCGATCAGCCCCTTCGCCACGGCCTGCACCTGTCCGGCGAACCGGGCCGCGGTGACGTCGTTCCAGCGCCCGTCGGCGTCCTTGCGGCTGAGCGCCACCGCGTCCGGGGACGCGCTCGCGTTGTCGAACGGCAGGTCGGCGAGCGAGCCGTGCGTCCACGGCGGTGCCAGCGGCGGCACGGACGCCTCCCGCACCGCTCCGTCGAGCCGCTTGGTCTCGGGCTCGACCAGGACCGGTCCGCCGTACACGTCGCCGTAGGCGGAGGAGGGATACGCAGTGGACACGGGCGGCTCCTGGGGCGTGCAGCGAAGGACTGCTTGCTGCATGACGTACGTGCCTCGCACGCCGAGGCGCTCAACCGCCCGACCCCCGGAAAGGGGTTACTGACGGTGGGAACGGGATCGTACGGCGCTCACGTGGCGGCCATGTGCGGGTTCGGGGATGGTCCGGGGCCAGGCCTGTGCAATCTCGGAGGTTACGTGAGGGTCTTTCAGGTTCCGCGTCCCGCCGGTTCAGGCCCGCTCCAGGATCGCCGTCACGCCCTGCCCGCCCGCCGCGCAGACGGAGATCAACCCCCGTGCGGGCGCGTCCCGTTCGGCGAGCAACTTGGCCAGCGTGGCCACGATCCGGGCACCGGTGGCGGCGAAGGGGTGACCGGTGGCGAGAGAGGAGCCGGCGACGTTCAGCCGGGCCCGGTCGACCGTGCCGAGGCCGCGCTTCTCCCAGGCCGCGAGGGTGGCCAGCACCTGGGAGGCGAACGCCTCGTGGATCTCGACGAGTTCGAAGTCGTCCAGGTTGAGACCGGCCCGCTCCAGCATGCGCGGGACGGCGTACGCCGGCGCCATGAGCAGGCCGTCCTCACCGTCCGCGACGTCCCCGCCGACGAAGTCGACGGCCGCCGTCTCGTACGCGGTGAGGTACGCCAGCGGCTCCAGGCCCCGCTCGCGGGCCCAGTCCTCGCTCGCCAGCAGCACGGTCGCCGCGCCGTCGGTCAGCGGGGTCGAGTTCCCCGCCGTCATGGTCGGTTCGGGGTGGTCCAGGCCGAACACCGGCTTGAGGGCGGCGAGTTTGTCCACCGTCGAGCCGGGGCGCAGGTTCTGGTCCCGGGCGAGTCCGCGGAAGGGCACCACCAGGTCCTGGAAGAAGCCGCGTTCGTACGCCGCCGCCAGTCGCTGGTGGCTGGTCGCGGCGAGTTCGTCCTGCGCCGCGCGGCCGATGCCCCAGGCCCGGGCGGTGACGGCGGCGTGTTCGCCCATGGACAGACCGGTGCGCGGCTCGGCGTTGCGCGGGATGTCGGGGACGAGGTGGCCCGGGCGCACCTTCGCCAGGGCCTTCATCCGCCCGCCGAGCGACTTCGCCCGGCGGGCTTCCAGCAGGATCCGGCGCAGGGAGTCGTTGACGCCGAGGGGCGCGTCGCTCGCGGTGTCGGCGCCGCCCGCGATCGCCGAGTCGGTCTGGCCGAGGGCGATCTTGTTGGCGGCGGCGATGACGGCCTGGAGGCCGGTGCCGCAGGCCTGCTGGATGTCGTAGGCGGGGGTGCGCGGGTGGAGCTTCGAGCCGAGCACGGTCTCGCGGGCCAGGTTGAAGTCGCGGCTGTGCTTGAGGACCGCGCCGGCGACGAACTCGCCGACCGCCCCGGGCCCGCCCAGGTCGTACCGCTCGACCAGGCCGTCCAGGGCGGCGGTGAGCATCCGCTGGTTGGAGGCGGTGGCGTACGGGCCGTCGGAGCGGGCGAAGGGGATGCGGGCTCCGCCGACGATCGCCACGCGCCGGACCGACGGCGACAGCTGCTGGGGGCTCATCTCGACCTGCTCCTCGTCCGTGACATAGCCTTACCTCCGGTAACCTTACTCCAGAGTAAGCATTATTGCCCCCGCACAGCCCTCAAGCGCCCCCGTACAGCCTTCATCGGAACTGGGAGTTGGCATGGCCGACCGCTATCTACGCTTCACGGGTACCGCGCCCGGCCGCTTCCTCACCCGCCGGCTCGGGCTGCCGCAGCCCGCGGCGCTGGTCCGCTGGTCGCCCGATCACCCCGCCCTGGCGGGGGGCCTGCGCCACCTGACCGCGGGGGCGTCCGCCCTGGACCTGGCACCGGTCCTCGCCCGGACCGGACTCGGCCCGGCCGGTCCGCAGCGGGCGGCGGCCGTCGTCCTGGACGCGACCGGGGTGCGGGACGTCGAGGGCCTGGCCGCGGTGCACGCGGCGCTGCACCCGGCCGTGGGGTCGGTCGTCCCGAGCGGCCGCGTGCTGGTGCTCGGCGCGCCGCTCGACCCGGCCGACCACCACCAGGCCGCGGCCCAGCAGGCCCTGGAGGGCTTCACGCGCTCGCTCGGCAAGGAGATCGGCCGGGGCAGGACGGTGAACCTGGTCCGGCTGACGGACGCGGCCGCCGCCGAGTCGACGCTCCGGTTCCTGCTGTCGCCGAAGTCGGCCTATGTGAGCGGCCAGGTCATCGAGGTGGGCCCGCTCCAGGAGCCCCCCGCCACCCCGGACGGGGACCGTCCCCTGGCCGGCCGCACCGCCCTGGTCACCGGCGGCGCCCGGGGCATCGGTGAGGCCGTCGCGGAGACGCTCGCGCGGGACGGGGCCCATGTCGTCGTCCTCGACGTGCCGCGGGCCGAGCAGGACGCCCGGCGCGTCGCCGACCGGATCGGCGGCACGGCCCTGCCGCTCGACATCACCGCCGCCGACGCGGGCGCGCGGATCGCCGAGGCCCTCCCCGACGGCCTGGACCTGCTGATCCACAACGCGGGCATCACCCGCGACCGGCGACTGGTGAACATGCCGGCCGAGCGCTGGGCCGCCGTGCTGGAGGTGAACCTGGCCAGCGTGCTGCGCACCACGGACGCCCTGCTCAAGGCCGGCACGCTCAAGCGCGGCGGCTCCGTCGTCGCCACGGCCTCGATCGCCGGTCTCGCCGGGAACGCGGGCCAGACCAACTACGGGGCGAGCAAGGCGGGCGTCGTCGGCCTGGTCCGCTCCCTCGCCCCGCGCGCGCTCGACGAGCACGGCGTGACGGTCAACGCGGTGGCGCCCGGCTTCATCGAGACGAAGATGACGGCCGCCGTCCCGCTGTTCATCCGCGAGGCCGGCCGCCGGATGAACTCCCTGGCGCAGGGCGGTCTTCCGGCCGACGTCGCCGAGACGACCGCCTGGCTCGCCCACCCCGCCTCGGGCGCGGTCAACGGCCAGGTCGTGCGCGTCTGCGGCCAGAGCCTGCTGGGGGCCTGATGGCCGGCGCCGCTCTCGTCCTCACCGGGTCCCCCTCCCTCGCCCCGCTGCTGGCCCGCGGTGCCCTGCTGTCCCCCTTCAAACGGCCCGCCCCGGACGCGGAGTTCCCGCGCACCCGGCTCGTGCTGCCCGGCCTGCGGGTCGACCTCGGGCGGCTCGCGGCGTACGAGCGGGTGTGCGGCTTCCCCACCGGCGAGGACGCGCTGCCGGTGACCTATCCGCACGTGCTGGGGTTCCCGCTGGCCATGCGGCTGATGAGCGAGCGCGCCTTCCCGCTGCCGCTGCTCGGTCTGGTCCACACGTCGATCACGGCCACCCGGCACGCGAGGATGCCCGCCACCGGCACGTACGAACTCGCCGTCCACGTCGAGGGGCTGGCCGCGCACCGGCGCGGCACCCAGGCCACGGTCGTCACCGAGGCACGCGCCGGCGGGGACGTCGTGTGGGAGTCGCGGAGCACGTACCTGGCACGGCACGGGCGTGCCACGGGGACCCGCCAGGAGGACGAGGCGCGCAAGCCGCTGCCCGCCGTCGCCGAGTGGCGGCTCGCCGGGGACGTCGGACGCCGCTACGGGGCCGCGTCAGGGGACCGCAACCCGATCCACCTCCACCCGCTCACCGCCCGGCTGTTCGGCTTCCCCCGGGCCATCGCGCACGGCATGTGGACGGTGGCCCGCTGCCTCGCCGCGCACGGCACACCCGACTCCTGCCACGTCCGGGCGGACTTCAGGGCACCGGTGCTGCTCCCGGGGACGGTGATCTACGCGGCGGACGACCACGGCCGGTTCGCACTGCGGGGCCGGGGCGATCGCCTCCACGTCACGGGGGAGGTCTACCCGGCGTGAGACTCCGGCTGCTCCTCCGGGGGCGGCCAGGGCCGTCCCTCCATGAGGTCGCCGAGGCCGGCCCAGGCGAAGTTCATCATGGTCGCGGCGGCCTGGCGGGCGGTGACGCCCGGGGTGGCGTTGGCCCAGGCCGCCAGGGACTCGGCGGCGCCGACCAGGGCCTCGGCGAGCCCGGCGACCTCGCGCTCGGGCAGGTCCGGGTCCCGGTGCGCCTCGCGGGCGCCGGCGAGGATCAGCTGCGTCACGAACACGACGATCTCCTCGCGCATCGCGGCGACTTCGGCGGCGAAGGGCTCCCCGTGCGTACGGGCCTGGAGGTGCAGGATCGACCAGGCGTCGGGGTTCTGGGCGGTGTGCGCGAAGAACGCGCCGAGCCCCTCCCACAGTTGCCGGTCGGCGGGCAGGTCCCGCCGGACACCGGCGCGCACCGCCTCGACGAGGGCCTTGGCCTCCCGGCGGATGCAGGCCGTGAAGAGGTCTTCCTTGGAATTGAGGTACAGGTAGACCAAGGGCTTGGACACGCCCGCCAGTTCGGCGATCTCGTCCATCGAGGCGGCCATGTAGCCGCGCTGGCCGAAGATGCGCACGGCGGCGTCCAGCATCTGCTGTTCACGGACCGCACGCGGCATCCGCTTCGTCTTCACGGCACCCATACCGCTTAGCGTACGGGCCCCCCGGCCGGCCCTCCGTCGGATGAACCGATGGAGGGCCGGCCGGGGGGCCTCACCACGTCAGTGCGCCGGCGCGTCAGGCGGCGGCGGGCACCCGCCCGGGCCGCGCGTCACGCGGCTCGTCGTCCAGGGCGAGGGCGGATCCGTCGGCCGTGGCGTAGGCGTCGCGGTCGAGCAGGTTCTCGCGGGCCGAGACCAGGACCGGGATCAGCGCCTGGCCGGCGACGTTGGTCGCGGTGCGGATCATGTCGAGGATCGGGTCGATCGCGAGCAGCAGGCCCACACCCTCCATCGGCAGGCCGAGGGTGGACAGGGTCAGGGTCAGCATGACCGTCGCGCCGGTGAGACCGGCCGTGGCGGCGGAGCCGACCACCGAGACGAACGCGATCAGCAGGTAGTCGCCGACGCCCAGCTGGATGTCGAAGATCTGGGCGACGAAGATCGCGGCGATGGCCGGGTAGATCGCGGCGCAGCCGTCCATCTTGGTCGTGGCGCCGAACGGCACGGCGAAGGAGGCGTACTCCTTCGGCACGCCGAGCCGCTCGGTGACCTTCTGCGTCAGCGGCATGGTGCCCACGGACGAGCGGGAGACGAAGGCCAGCTGGATCGCGGGCCAGGCGCCCTTGAAGAACTGAATCGGGTTCACCTTGGCGACGGTGGCGAGCAGCGTCGGGTAGACGCCGAACATCACGAGGAGGCAGCCGACGTAGATGTCGGCGGTGAACGTCGCGTACTTGCCGATCAGGTCCCAGCCGTAGGTGGCGATGGCGTAGCCGATCAGGCCGATCGTGCCGAGCGGGGCGAGCCGGATGACCCACCACAGCGCCTTCTGCAGCAGGCTGAGGACGGACTCGCTCAGGGTGAGGATCGGCTGGGCCTTCTCGCCGAGCTGGAGGGCGGCGATACCGGCGACGGCGGCCATGAAGACGATCTGCAGGACGTTCAGCTGGGTGAACGGCGTGATGACGTCGGTCGGCACGATGCCGGTCAGGAAGTCGATCCAGGAGCCGGTGGTCTGGGGCTTCGCGCCGTCCTTGGGCGTGAGGCCGGTACCGGAGCCGGGGTTGGTCACCAGGCCGATGACGAGGCCGATACTCACCGCGACCAGCGATGTGATCATGAACCAGAGGAGGGTGCGCGAGGCCAGGCGGGCCGCGTTGTTGACCTTCCGCAGGTTGGTGATCGAGACCAGGATCGCGAAGAAGACGAGCGGTGCGACGGCCAGCTTCAGCAGGCCGATGAAGGTGTCACCGACCTTCTCCAGAGTGGTGACCAGCCAGGACAGGTCCTGGCTGCGGGCGAGCCAGCCGAGCAGGGCGCCCAGGACGAGGCCGGAGAGTATCTGGACCCAGAAGGGGACGTTGAAGAACTTCAGACGTGAGGACACGCGACTGACTCCGTTGGGGGGACGCGTAACGGGGGGACTGACGTGGGGCGGCGGGGGTTGCGTTACGTCAGGGACGACAGAAAGCGGACGCGCACCGACAGAGATCCACGTGCAGCCGTGCCACGAGCGGAGCGCTCAGGGGCGAATGAGGCACGACTGCTGACTTCATACCAGGACCTTAACACCTGAGCTTTGAGGACCCCAAAGCCTGGCTTTGATAGGTGATGGGTCACACACACCCATACAAGGCAAAGCGCCCCGTGTCCGCGCATGTGCGGAAACGGGGCGCTGCACGCCTGCGGAGGGGACCTTACGAGGTCTGCCCCTGGGCCCGGGCGGTGTCGTCGGCGACGTCCTCCTGGTTGCGGTTGGCGTCCAGGTTGGCCTTCATCCGCTCGACGCGCTGCGCGACCTGGATGGACGCCCGGTCGCGCTCCTTGCGCAGCACGACGAAGCTGATCGGCGCGGAGATCAGCAACGCGAGCAGCACGACCCACAGGCCGTTGCTGTCGCCCAGGCCGCGCGGGACGAGGCCCGAGTAGACCGCGCCCCAGACGACGACGAGGCAGCCCACGAAGACACCGAGGCGCATCAGCGTGTAGCGGAGCATCTCAATCCACTCTTCCGTTTCGAACGGCCGGAACACCCCCAAAGGGGCACCGCCCAGTGAAGCACGCCGGAGGGCCGATCTTGCAGGGGGGTCAGCGAAGGGGTCAGTGCAACGGCAGGAGCATGATCACGTCGTCGCGGTCGTCGCCCGGCGCGACCCGGATGGCGCCCGGGATCCGGCCGACCTCCTTGTAGCCGCACGAGGCGTAGAACCGCTCCAGGCCGAGTCCGCCGCGGCAGGTCAGCCGGATCGCCTCGATCCCGTCGATCCCGCGGGCGGCGTCTGCGGCCGCGGCGAGCAGATCGCGGCCGTACCCCTTGCCCTGGTGGCGCGGGTGCACCATCACCGTGTACAGCCACAGCCAGTGCGTCATCAGGTGGTGCGTGTTGAAGGTGAGGAACGCGGTCGCCGCGACCCGTCCCTCGTCGTCGTGCCCGACGAGCAGCCGGACCTGCCCCTCGGCCATGGCCGCGAGGTGCTTGACCAGCTGCGGCCGGATGTCCTCACGCGTCACCGGGGGCACGAAGCCGACGGCCCCGCCCGCGTTGGAGGCATCGGTCCACAGGTCGAGGATGCCGTCGCGAAGCTCCGGGGTGACGGCCGGGTCCAGCGTGAAGGTAAGGGGCATGCGGGGATTGTAGCTATTACGACAGGACTGTAGCTATGACGACAAGGCCCGTGCCGCCACTTTCAGATCGGACACCAGCCCCTGGTAGGCCGCCTCCCGGTCGTCGGAGCGCAGCACCGCCGAGGGATGCACGGTCGGCACCAGCCGCTCCGGCCGCCCGTGGATCTCCTCCTCCAGCACCGTCCCGCGCACCTGGGTGACCCGGAACGAGGACCCGAGCAGCGCCTTCCCGGCGGTGGCCCCCAGCACGACGATCAGCTCCGGCTCCACGACCGCCAGCTCGGCGGCGAGCCAGGGCCCGCAGGCGGTCATCTCCCGCAGGGTCGGCGCCTTGTGGATCCGCCGCTTGCGCGGCTCGGCCTGGGTGAACTTGAAGTGCTTCACGGCGTTGGTGACATAGGCCTCACCGGGGTCGATGCCGGCTTCCGCCAGGGCCCGGTCGAGCAGCTTCCCCGCGGGCCCGACGAACGGCTTCCCCTGCCGGTCCTCCTGATCCCCGGGCTGCTCCCCCACGAGCATCACCCGCGCGCCGGTGTCCCCGTCCCCGAAGACGGTCTGGGTGGCGTCCCGGTGCAGCGGACACCCCCGGCAGCCGGCGGCGGCCCGACGCAAGGCGGCCAACCCACCCCGACCGGGAACGAAGGGCTCAGCGGTGTAGGCGTCTTCCGGCGCCCCGGTGGCAACCATGCCGGCCGGGTACCCGCCTCAGGGGCGCGGGGAACTGCGCGACCAGCCCCCGCGCACCCGCACCCGGAATCGACGACGTCACACCCGCATCGGCTGCGGCGACTCGCGCCGCAGCGGGTCCGGCCCGTCGTACTCGCGAATGATCTCGTACCGCGTGTTGCGCTCCACGGGCCGGAACCCGGCGTCGCGAATGAGGTCCAGCAGATCCTCACGCGTCAGCTTGTTCGGCGTGCCGAAGTTGTCCGCGTCGTGCGTGATCTTGTACTCGACGACCGACCCGTCCATGTCGTCCGCGCCGTGCTGCAGCGCCAGCTGCGCGGTCTGCACCCCGTGCATCACCCAGAAGACCTTCACGTGCGGCACGTTGTCGAACAGCAGCCGCGACACCGCGAACGTCTTCAGCGCCTCCGCACCCGTCGCCATCTGCGTGCGCGCCTGGAGCCGGTTGCGGACCTTGCCGTCCTTCATGTCCACGAAGTCGTGCTGGTAGCGCAGCGGGATGAAGACCTGGAAGCCGCCGGTCTCGTCCTGCAGCTCACGCAGCCGCAGCACGTGGTCCACCCGGTGCCGCGGCTCCTCGATGTGCCCGTACAGCATCGTGCACGGGGTCTTCAGGCCCTTCTCGTGCGCCAGCCGGTGGATCCGGGACCAGTCCTCCCAGTGGGTGCGGTGGTCCACGATGTGCTGCCGGACCTCCCAGTCGAAGATCTCCGCGCCGCCGCCGGTCAGCGACTCCAGGCCCGCGTCGATGAGCTCGTCCAGGATCTCCGAGGCGCTCATCCCCGAGATGGTCTCGAAGTGGTGGATCTCGGTGGCCGTGAAGGCCTTCAGCGACACGTGCGGCAGGGCCGCCTTCAGCTCCCGCAGCGACCGCGGGTAGTACCGCCACGGCAGGTTCGGGTGCAGTCCGTTGACGATGTGCAGCTCGGTGAGGTTCTCCGACTCCATCGCCTTGGCGAGCTTGACGGCCTCCTCGATGCGCATCGTGTACGCGTCCTTCTCCCCCGGCTTGCGCTGGAAGGAGCAGTACGCGCAGGAGGCCGTGCACACGTTCGTCATGTTGAGGTGACGGTTGACGTTGAAGTGCACCACGTCGCCGTTCTTGCGCGTGCGCACCTCGTGCGCGAGGCCGCCGAGCCAGGCCAGGTCGTCCGACTCGTACAGCGCGATGCCGTCCTCACGGGTCAGGCGCTCACCGGCCCTGACCTTCTCCTCCAGCTCGCGCTTGAGCCCGAGATCCATGCCCACACCTTTCTACGGAGACGTCCCCCACCGTACGACTAGACCTCTTCGGGCAGTTCCCCGACCCGGTTCTCCCACTTCGTGGAGAGCACGATGGTCGTACGCGTCCGGGAGACGCCCTTGGTCCCGCTGAGCCGCCGGATGATCTTCTCCAGGCCGTCCACGTCCGCCGCCCGCACCTTGAGCATGTACGAGTCGTCGCCCGCGATGAACCAGCAGTCCTCGATCTCCGACAGGTCCCGCAGCCGCTGCGCCACGTCCTCGTGGTCCGTGGCGTCGGACAGGGAGATGCCGATGAGGGCGGTGACGCCGAGGCCGAGGGAGGCCGCGTCGACGGTGGCCCGGTAGCCGGTGATGACACCGGCCGCCTCCAGCCGGTTGATGCGGTCGGTGACGCTGGGTCCCGACAGGCCGACGAGGCGTCCCAGCTCCGCGTAGGAGGCCCGGCCGTTCTCCCTCAGGGCCTGGATGAGCTGCCTGTCCACCGCGTCCATTGCGATCGAAGCCTTCCGCTGAAGTTGTCTGTGGTCCGATGAGTTCCGGTGTGCCCGCTCAGCCGGCGCGGTGTGCTCCGCCGCCGAGTTCACCTTGCCAACGGCGGTAGAGCGTGTGCGGCACGCCCGCCGCGTCGAGTACGCGTCCGGCGACGAAGTCCACCAGGTCCTGGATGTGCGTCGCGCCCGCGTAGAAGGCGGGTGAGGCGGGCACGACCGTCGCGCCCGCGTCGTCGAGGGTGACCAGGTGCCGCAGGGTCTGGCCGTTCAGCGGGGTCTCCCGTACGGCCACGATCAGCTTGCGTCCCTCCTTGAGGGTCACGCTCGCCGCCCGCTGCAACAGGTCCTTCGACAGCCCGAGCGCGACGCCGGCCACGCTCGCCGTCGAGGCGGGCACGATGAGCATGCCCTTGGTGGGGTACGACCCCGAGGAGGGTCCGGCGGCCAGGTCGCCGGCGCTCCAGTGCCGTACGGCGTCGAGGCCGACGGAGAAGGTGTCCGGCTTGCCGTCGGCGCCCCGGGACAGCCATTCCCGCAGGTCGGCCTGCCAGTGGGCGTCCCGGAAGGAGATCCCCGTCTCGTCGAGGAGGGTGAGCCGGGAGGCCCGGGACACCACGAGGTCGACGCTTTCGCCGGCGGCGAGCAGGGCCCGCAGCACGGCGGCGGCATACGGGGTGCCGGAGGCGCCGGACACCCCTACGATCCAAGGCGTACGCGGCGTCTCGCCTGGCTTGACTGGGTTCACGACTCCGAGCCTATCCGGCGTCGCCGGATGGGAACCGGCCCAGGGGTGCGGGCCGTTGCACGGAGAGGACGAGCGAGCACTGGGGGTCGCCATGCCGGGTCCGCGTGAAGGGTGGTCGACGGGGGACCGCGCGCTGGCCGCGGGCAAGCTGATGCTGGCCTGGATCGCGCTGCTGTGGCTGCTGGAAGTGATCGACGTGGCGACGGGTCACGCGCTGGACGGCTTCGGCATCACCCCGCGCGACCCGTCCGAGCTGGTCGACGTCGTCCCGTCGGCCTTCCTCCACTTCGGCTTCGCCCACCTGGTGTCGAACACGCTGCCGCTGCTGGTCCTGGGCTTCCTGGGGGCGCTGGCGGGCCTGCGCCGCTTCCTGCTCGTCTGCGCGCTGATCGTCCTCGTCGACGGCCTGGGCGTGTGGCTCATATCCCCGGCGCACACGAACACGGCGGGCGCGTCGGGCCTGATCTTCGGCCTCTTCGGCTTCCTCCTGGTCAGCGGCTTCGTGGAGCGCCGCCCCTGGGGCATCCTGGCCGGCGTCCTGATCGCCGCGATCTGGGGAGGTTCGATCCTCACGGGCCTGGCCCCCACCCAGACGGGCATCAGCTGGCAGGGCCACCTGCTGGGTTTGCTGGCGGGAGTGGGGGCGGCGTTCGCCTTCCGCCGCAGGGCAGCGAGCCGAGCGCCCAGCTGGGATGAGCGCCCTTAGTCGCGGTCGCGCGCCTTGCGGTCGACCGGAAGGTGGGTGGTGGGGATGATCAGCTTGCCGAGCGGGGAGTCGAGGGTCAGTTCGCGACCGTACGGAAGGGTGTCTCGCCCGCGGTAGCCGTCGGGGCCGGGATTCCACATGGTCACGAGATGCCCTTGGAGCGGGTCGAGGACCAGGTAGTTGGCGATGCCGCGCGAGGCGTACCGGCGAGGCTTCACCTCGTAGTCGCGGCGAATGCTCTCCGGTGACACCACTTCGGCCACGAGCTCGATCAGATCCGCCGGGTAAGCGCTGCGATTCTCGTCCTCCGCCTCCGCTGGGATGACGGCAAGGTCGGGGCAGAATTCATTGGCGTCGTCGAACGGAAAAGCGACATCGCTCACCAGGGCCCACTCGGCAGGCAGCTGTTCCTCGACGATGTTCCACAGCCGCTGGATGGTCCTCCCGTGGAACGGCCTGACCGGGTTCATCACGATGCTGCCCTCGACAATCTCCGTCAGATAGCCGGGGAACATGTCCTCCAGCTTGCTGAGCTGCGAGTGCAGGCGGTCGATGTCCGAAACGGTCATGGCGGCCTCCTTGGGATCCTGCACCCGATGGTAGGCCGCACCGTATTCACACGGTCAGACCCCGCACCAGCAGATCCAGCAGCGCGCACACGAACAGGGCGATGCCGATGAAGCCGTTGACGCTGAAGAACGCCCTGTTCACGCGGGAGAGGTCGTGGGGGCGGACGATGGTGTGCTCGTAGAGGAACGCCGCCGCGACGATCAGCAGGCCCAGCCAGAAGAAGGCGCCCGCGCCGGTGGCCAGGGCGTACCAGACGAACAGGGCCGTCGTCAGGGCGTGGCACACCCGCGCGCCCCAGATCGCCGCCGGGATGCCGAAGCGCGCCGGGACGGACATGACGCCTATCTCGCGGTCGGTCTCCACGTCCTGGCAGGCGTAGATCAGATCGAAGCCGCCGATCCAGATGCCGACGGCGAGGCCCAGGATGACCGCGTCCCACGACCAGGAGCCCGAGATGGCCAGCCAGCCGCCGATCGGCCCCATCGCCTGGGCGAGGCCGAGGATGGCCTGCGGGAAGTTCGTGAACCGCTTGCCGTACGGGTAGACCACCATCGGGATCACCGCGATGGGGGCCAGGGCCAGGCACAGGGGGTTGAGCAGGGCCGCCGCGCCGAGGAACACGGCCAGGGCGATCAGCGCGCCCGTCCAGGCGTGCTTCACCGACATCGCGCCGGTCACCAGCTCGCGCTGCGCCGTGCGCGGGTTCCGCGCGTCGATCTCCCGGTCGATGATCCGGTTGACGGCCATCGCGAAGGTCCGCAGGCCCACCATGCAGACGGTGACCAGCAGCAGCCTGCCCCAGTGGATGTTCCTGTCCCACGCGTACATCGCCGTCAGGGCGGCGATGTACGCGAAGGGCAGCGCGAAGACCGAGTGCTCGATCATCACAAGACGCAGGAAGGCCTTGGTGCGTCCCGGCTGCGGGATCGCGGCGGAAGCGGAGGTCACAGCCCGTACTCCTTCCAGCGGCGGTCCACCATCGCCGCCGTCTCCGGGTCCGACTCGACCATGTCGGGCCAGCCGCCGTCGCGCGTGTAGCCCTCCTCGGGCCACTTCTTCGTCGCGTCGATCCCGGCCTTGCCGCCCCAGAACTGCTGGTAGGAGGCGTGGTCCAGATGGTCGACGGGGCCCTCGACGATGCTCAGGTCCCGGGCGTAGTCCGTGTTGCCCAGCGCCCGCCAGGCCACCTCGTGCAGGTCGTGCACGTCGCAGTCGGAGTCGACGACCACGATCAGCTTGGTCAGCGACATCATGTGCGCGCCCCAGATGGCGTGCATGACCTTCTGCGCGTGCTTGGGGTACTTCTTGTCGATCGAGACGATCGCGCAGTTGTGGAAGCCGCCCGCCTCCGGCAGGTGGTAGTCCACGATGTCCGGCACGATGATCTTCAGCAGCGGCAGGAAGAAGCGTTCCGTCGCCCGTCCCAGCGGCCCGTCCTCCGTCGGGGGCCTGCCCACCACGATCGACTGGAGCAGCGGCCGCTTCCGCATCGTGACGCAGTCGATCCTCAGCGCGGGGAAGGGCTCCTGCGGCGTGTAGAAGCCGGTGTGGTCGCCGAAGGGTCCCTCGGGCAGCATCTCGCCCGGCTCCAGCCAGCCCTCGATGACGACCTCGGCCTGCGCGGGCACCTGGAGCGGCACGGTCTTGCAGTCGACCATCTCGATCCGCTTGCCCGCGAGGAACCCGGCGAACAGGTACTCGTCGATGTCCCCGGGCAGCGGCGCGGTCGAGGCGTACGTCACGGCCGGCGGGCACCCGAAGGCGATCGCGACCGGCAGCCGCTCACCCCGGCGCGCGGCCACCTGGTAGTGGTTGCGGCTGTCCTTGTGGATCTGCCAGTGCATGCCGATGGTGCGCTTGTCGTGCCGCTGGAGCCGGTACAGGCCCAGGTTGCGCACGCCGCTCTCGGGGTCCTTGGTGTGCGTGAGCCCCAGGTTGAAGAACGACCCGCCGTCCTTCGGCCAGGTGAACAACGCCGGCAGCTGCTCCAGGTCCACGTCGTCCCCGGTGAGCACGACCTCCTGCACGGGGCCGTCCTTGACCTTCTTCGGCGGCACGTGCGTCATCGCGCCGAGCTTGCCGAACGCCTCCCGCACACCGACGAACCCGTGCGGCAGCTCGGGCTTCAGCAGCCCGCCGATCCGCTCGGAGATCTCCGCGTACGACTTCAGGCCCAGGGCCTTCAGCAGCCGCCGGTCCGTGCCGTACACGTTCATCGCGAGCGGCATGCTCGACCCGCGCACGTTCTCGAAGAGCAGCGCCGGGCCACCGGCCTTCTGCACCCGGTCGACGATCTCCCCGACCTCCAGGTACGGGTCCACCTCGGCCTTGATGCGCTTGAGGTCGCCCTCGCGCTCCAGCGCCCTGAGCAGGGAGCGAAGATCGTCGTAAGCCATGGGGTCCAGTATCCCCGAGCGGCTACGCTGGCCTGGAACCACCCACCGCTTTCGCTGAGAGGCCGCGCATGCTCCGGGTACTGATGTTCCTCGTGCCGCTGGCGCTGAGCGTGTACGCGTTCATCGACTGCATCAGCACCAAGGACGACGAGATCCGCCACATGCCCAAGCCGCTGTGGGCGATCCTCGTGCTGCTGTTCCCGCTGGTCGGCTCGATCTCCTGGCTGATCGCCGGCAAGAAGCGCAGCCCGGCCGCCGACGGCTGGTCCGGCGTCCGGGGCGGCCGCTCCCGGCAGCAGTGGGTGGCGCCGGACGACAACCCCGACTTCCTGAAGTCCCTCGACGACGACAAGAACAAGGACGACGACCCCCGGCGCGACGAGTCCTGACCTGGACTGCGGGAAACGGGTCGCTCCCGTGGCACGCATGGTCGTCAATGGTGTTCCCACAGTGACCCAGTGGGACGTCCCGCCCTCGCCCGCCACTCCGCCCCGGGCCATGACCGA
>NZ_JAPSKN010000072.1:15542-28139 GCF_031181705.1 Streptomyces sp. | reverse complement strand
GCTCGGCCGACGAAGGGGGCGCTTCTTCGGTACTGACCGCAACGCAGCGTTACGGATCCAAGATTTGCCAACTAGCGCGCTCCGTGTGCCAACTAAAACTCTCGGTCACACCCACGCGCGCCGGCCCTCCGCGCAGGATTGCATAAACGTGCATGGAAACGTATAGTCATGCCCCTCTGAGGAGGAGGATTCCATGGCGGTACGAGCGGCAGTGGCCGGGGCGAGTGGATACGCGGGCGGGGAACTGCTGCGTCTGCTCCTGGCCCACCCCGAGGTCGAGATCGGCGCCCTGACCGGCAACTCCAACGCCGGGCAGCGGCTCGGCGCGCTCCAGCCGCACCTGCTGCCCCTGGCCGGCCGCGTGCTGCGGGAGACCACCCCGGAGGCCCTCGACGGCCACGACGTCGTCTTCCTGGCGCTGCCGCACGGTCAGTCCGCCGCCGTCGCCGAGCGGCTCGGGCCGGACGTGCTGGTCGTCGACATGGGTGCCGACTTCCGGCTCACCGACGCCGCCGCCTGGGAGAAGTTCTACGGCTCGCCGCACGCCGGAACCTGGCCCTACGGTCTTCCCGAACTGCCGGGTGCCCGCGCCGCGCTGGAGGGGTCCAAGCGCATCGCGGTACCCGGCTGCTACCCGACCGCCGTCTCCCTCGCCCTCGTCCCCGCGTACGCGGCGGGCCTGGCCGAGCCCGAGGCGGTGATCGTCGCCGCGTCCGGCACGTCCGGCGCGGGCAAGGCGCCCAAGCCGCACCTGCTGGGCAGCGAGGTCATGGGCTCGATGTCCCCCTACGGCGTCGGCGGCGGACACCGGCACACCCCCGAGATCACCCAGAACCTCAGCGCCGCCGCGGGCGCGACGGTCTCCGTGTCCTTCACCCCGACCCTCGCGCCGATGCCGCGCGGCATCCTCGCCACCTGCAGCGCGAAGGCCACGGCCGGCGTCACCGGCGAGTCCCTGCGCGCCGCCTACGACAAGGCGTACGCCGACGAGCCC
This sequence comes from Streptomyces sp., assembly GCF_031181705.1. Taxonomy (GTDB): domain Bacteria; phylum Actinomycetota; class Actinomycetes; order Streptomycetales; family Streptomycetaceae; genus Streptomyces. The sequence continues at coordinate 27,145 of NZ_JAPSKN010000072.1, read as the reverse complement.
TTCGTGCACCTGCTGCCCGAGGGCCAGTGGCCCGCCACGGCGTCCGTCCACGGTTCGAACGCCGTTCAGCTGCAGGTCGCGTACGACGAGGCCGCCGGACGGATCATCGTGATCAGCGCCATCGACAACCTCACCAAGGGCACCGCGGGCGGTGCCGTCCAGAGCATGAACATCGCCCTGGGTCTCGACGAGACCACCGGACTGACGACGATCGGAGTTGCGCCGTGAGCGTGACGGCAGCGAAGGGATTCACGGCGGCGGGCATCGCCGCCGGGATCAAGGAGAACGGCAACCCCGACCTGGCCCTCGTGGTCAACACCGGGCCGCGCCGCGCCGCCGCCGGCGTCTTCACCGCCAACCGCGTGAAGGCCGCCCCGGTGCTGTGGTCCGAGCAGGTCCTCAGGAGCGGCCAGGTCTCCGCCGTCGTCCTCAACTCCGGCGGCGCCAACGCCTGCACCGGGCCGAAGGGCTTCCAGGACACGCACGCGACGGCCGAGAAGGCCGCCGAGGTGCTCGGGCGGGGTGCCATCGAGATCGCCGTCTGCTCGACCGGCCTCATCGGGGTCCTGCTGCCGATGGACAAGCTGCTCCCGGGCGTGGAGAAGGCCGCCGCGGCCCTGAGCGAGCACGGCGGGGAGAAGGCCGCCATCGCCATCAAGACCACCGACACCGTCCACAAGACGTCCGTCGTGACCAGGGACGGCTGGACGGTCGGCGGTATGGCCAAGGGCGCGGGCATGCTCGCCCCCGGCCTCGCCACCATGCTCGTCGTCCTCACCACCGACGCCGACCTCGACAACGGAGTCCTGGACAAGGCGCTGCGCGCGGCCACCCGCACGACCTTCGACCGCGTCGACTCCGACGGCTGCATGTCCACCAACGACACCGTGCTCCTGCTCGCCTCGGGCTCGTCGGGCGTCACCCCCGCGTACGAGGAGTTCGCCGAGGCCGTGCGCCAGGTCTGCGACGACCTCGGCCGGCAGCTCATCCGCGACGCCGAGGGCGCCAGCAAGGACATCAAGGTCGAGGTGATCAACGCCGCGACCGAGGACGACGCCGTCGAGGTGGGCCGCTCCATCGCCCGCAACAACCTCCTCAAGTGCGCCATCCACGGCGAGGACCCCAACTGGGGCCGCGTGCTCTCCGCCATCGGCACGACCCGGGCCGCCTTCGAGCCGGACCGGCTCAACGTCGCCATCAACGGCGTGTGGGTCTGCAAGAACGGCTCCGTCGGCGAGGACCGCGAGAAGGTCGACATGCGCTACCGCGAGGTGCACATCGTCGCCGACCTCGCCGCCGGGTCGGAGACCGCCACCATCTGGACCAACGACCTCACCGCCGACTACGTCCACGAGAACAGCGCGTACTCGTCATGAGCAGTGGAGCGACACGCAAGCACACCGCGCTGCCCAAGGCCCAGATCCTCATCGAGGCCCTGCCCTGGCTGGTCCGGCACAACGGCAAGACGGTCGTCATCAAGTTCGGCGGCAACGCCATGGTCGACGAGGACCTCAAGGCCGCCTTCGCCCAGGACGTGGTCTTCCTGCACCACGCCGGCCTCAAGCCGGTCGTCGTGCACGGCGGCGGCCCGCAGATCAGCGCCGCCCTCGACCGGCACGGCATCGTCAGCGAGTTCAAGGCGGGCCTGAGGGTCACCACCGAGGACGCCATGGACGTCGTCCGCATGGTGCTGGCCGGGCAGGTGCAGCGCGAGCTGGTCGGCCTGCTCAACCGGCACGGTCCGCTCGCCGTCGGCCTGACCGGCGAGGACGCCCACACCATCAGCGCCACCAAGCACCAGCCCGAGATCGACGGCGAACGCGTCGACATCGGGCGGGTCGGCGAGATCACCGCGATCGACACCGGCGCCATCGAGGCGCTGCTCGCCGACGGCCGCATCCCGGTCGTCTCCTCGATCGCCCGCTCCGAGGACGACGGGCATGTCTACAACGTCAATGCTGATACGGCGGCTGCGGCACTCGCTGCTGCACTGGGCGCCGAGACCCTCATGGTCCTCACGGACGTCGAGGGACTCTACGAGGACTGGCCGCACAGCGACGAGGTGATCAGCCGCCTGACCGCCTCCGAGCTGGAGCGCCTGCTGCCGGACCTGTCCTCCGGCATGGTGCCGAAGATGGAGGGCTGCCTGCACGCCGTGCGCAACGGCGTGAACACCGCCCGCGTCATCGACGGCCGGGTCCAGCACTCGATCCTGCTGGAGATCTTCACCGACGAGGGCATCGGCACGATGGTCGTGCCCGACGAGAAGGGGGACGCCGTATGACCGCCAACGAGGAACTCGCCGAGCGGTGGCGGGGCGCGCTCATGAACAACTACGGCACCCCGCTGCTGCCCCTCGTCCGCGGTGCGGGCACCACGGTGTGGGACGCCGACGGCAGGTCCTACCTCGACTTCGTGGGCGGCATCGCGACCAACGCCCTCGGCCACGCCCACCCGGCGATCGTGGAGGCCGTGACCCGGCAGATCGGCTCACTCGGCCACATCTCCAACTTCTTCATGGCCGACCCGACCGTGACGCTCGCCGAACGCCTGCTGAGGCTGTTCGGCCGGGACGGCAGGGTCTTCTTCTGCAACTCCGGCGCCGAGGCCAACGAGGCCGCCTTCAAGATCGGCCGGCTGACCGGGCGCACCCACGTCGTGGCCACCGAGGGCGCCTTCCACGGGCGGACCATGGGCGCCCTGGCGCTGACCGGCCAGCAGTCCAAGCGCGAGCCGTTCCTGCCGCTGCCCGGCGACGTCACGCACGTGCCGTTCGGCGACGCGCAGGCCCTGGCCGCCGCCGTGACCGAGGAGACCGCGCTCGTCGTCCTGGAGCCGATCCAGGGTGAGCTCGGCGTCGTCGTCCCGCCCGCCGGGTACCTCAAGGCCGCCCGGGCCATCACGGCCGCGACCGGGGCACTCCTCGTCCTGGACGAGGTGCAGACCGGCATCGGCCGGACCGGACACTGGTTCGAGTACCAGGCCCACGAAGGCGTCCTGCCCGACGTCGTGACCCTGGCCAAGCAGCTCGGCGGCGGGCTGCCGCTCGGCGCGACGGTCGCCTTCGGGCGGGCCGCGGAGCTGCTGCGGCCCGGCCACCACGGCACGACCTTCGGCGGCAACCCCGTCGCCTGCGCCGCCGGACTCGCCGTCCTCGACACCATCGAGAACGAGGGGTTGCTGGAGAACGTCAAGCGGCAGAGCGAGAAGTTGCGGGACGGAATCGAGGACCTCGGCCATCAGTTGATCGACTCCGTCCGGGGCGCGGGGCTCCTCCTGGGTATCGTGCTCACCGAGCCGCTCGCGCCGCAGGTGCGCCAGGCGGCTCAGGAGGCCGGTTTCCTGGTGAACGCGCCCGCCCCCGACGTCGTCCGGCTGATGCCGCCGCTGAACCTCCGCGACGCCGACGTGGACGCCTTCCTGGGGGCACTTCCCGGCATCCTCCAGGCAGCGCACGGGGACGGACGATCCGGGGAATGAGACGACGATGAGCCAGGCGCAGGACCACGAGCAGCCGGGGGCGAACGGGCCCGCCGTGCCGCAGACCCGCACCGCACGCCACCGCCGGATCGTGGACATCCTCAACCGGCAGCCGGTCCGCTCGCAGAGCCAGCTGGCGAAGCTGCTCGCCGACGACGGGCTGAGCGTCACGCAGGCGACGCTCTCCCGGGACCTGGACGAGCTGAACGCGGTGAAGATCCGCAACACCGACGGGGACCTGATCTACGCGGTGCCGAGCGAGGGCGGCTTCCGCACCCCGCGGGCTCCGCTGGGCGGGTCGGCGAAGGAGGAGCGGATGCGGCGGCTCTCCCAGGAACTGCTGATCTCCGCCGAGGCCTCGGCGAACCTCGTGGTCCTGCGCACTCCTCCGGGGGCGGCGCAGTTCCTGGCCTCCGCCATCGACCAGGCCGAGCTGCACGACATCCTGGGCACGATCGCCGGGGACGACACGCTGCTGCTGATCAGCCGGGAGCCGACGGGCGGGCAGGCATTGGCGGACCATCTGCTGCGGCTGGCGCAGAACGGGCAGTGAGGTTCGTCGTCCCGGCTGCGGTGGGTGGTGGCTGGCCGCGCGGTTCGCCGTTCGGGTACGGGTGGGTGATGGCTGGTCGCGCGGCTCCCCGCGTCCCGGGGCCGGTCACCCGAGCCGCGTCGCCAGGCCCCCCGTGCACCGGACCTCGTCACCGGCCGTGATCAGCAGCGCCTCCACGTCCGGCAGCGACTCCAGCCAGGCCAGGCCCTCCCGCGAGCCCATCGCGAACGCCGCCGTCGCCCAGCAGTCCGCCCAGGTCAGCCGGGGCCCCACCACCGTCACGGCGACCAGGTCGGTCACGGCCGACCGGCCGGTGCGCGGGTCGACGATGTGCGCCCCCCGCTCCGCCGTACCGGACGTCGCCACCGACAGCTCCTCCGCCCCGGCCGCCGAGACGACCGCCGCCAGCCCGCCCGGCCGCAACGGGTCCGACACCCCCACGCGCCACGGCCGCTGCGGCTCCGGCGCCCCCAGCAGCTGCACGTCCCCGCCGCCGTTGACGCTCACCCCGCACACCCCGGGCACCTCCGCCAGCCGCCGCGCCGCCCGTTCGACCGCCCAGCCCTTGACGATGCCGGTCGGATCGAGGCGGCCCTGGTACGACGTGCTGAACCAGCCGTCGCTCACCCGCTCCGCCTCGGCCGCCAGCTCCAGCACCTCGGCGACCTCGGGGTCGCACTGTCCGGCACTCACCTCACCGCGCTGCAGCCGGGAGACCTGGCTGTCCTCGCGGTAGGTGCTGAACACCTCGTCCACTCGGTGCAGCCCGGCCACGACCTCGTCCAGGACCGCGCGCACGGCGGCCGGTTCCCCGCCGCGGACGTCGAGTGAGAAGACGGTCCCCATCGTCTCCTCCACGTGGCGCACCGCGGCGGGAGCCTGTGCGGAGCCGGCCACCGTGTCAGCCACCGGCCTGGTCCAGGGCCGACTGGAGGGACTCCTTGTAGCCGGCGCTGGTGTAGGTGGCTCCGGAGACGGAGTCGATCTGTGCGTTGCCCGTGGCGACGGCGGCCTGGTTGAGGCGGGGGACGGAGGCGGAGGTGATCTGGTCGCTGCGGCCGCCCTTGGGGGCCTGCACCGCCTCGGCCTTGGTGATCCTCCCGCCCGTCACGGTCACCCGCACCTGCACCGGACCGTACTGCGTCTGCGCCACGCTGCCGGTGAGCGTCCGGGTCCCGGCCTGCTCCCCGCCGCCGCCTCCCGAACCGGCGGCCTGCGAGGAGCCGCCCTGCGCCGGGGCCTGGTCCAGGGCCGACTGGAGGGACTCCTTGTAGCCGGCGCTGGTGTAGGTGGCTCCGGAGACGGAGTCGATCTGTGCGTTGCCCGTGGCGACGGCGGCCTGGTTGAGGCGGGGGACGGAGGCGGAGGTGATCTGGTCGCTGCGGCCGCCCTTGGGGGCCTGCACCGCCTCGGCCTTGGTGATCTTCCCACCGGCGACGGTGATCCGGACCTGGACCGGCCCGTACTCGGTCTGCGCGACGTCCCCGGTCACCGTCGCGGGAGCACCCGCGCCCCCGCCCTGCGCGGCGCCCGCCGCGGCCTTCGCCTTGTCCAGGGCGGACTGGAGCGACTTCTTGTAGCCGGCGCTGGTGTACGTCGCCCCGGACACGGCGTCGATGTCGGCGCTCTGGGCCGCGACCGCCGCCTGGTTGAGCCGGGGCACGGCGTCGGCCGTGATCTGGTCGCTCCGACCGCCCTTGGGTGTCCGGACCGCCTCGGCTTTGGTGATCTTGCCGTTGCTCATGGTTACGCGGACCTGCACCGGGCCGTACTGCGTCTGCGCCGCGTCACCGGTGACCGCGCCGTTCACGCCGCCCTGCGGGGCCTGCCCGGCCGCCGCCGGCGGGAGCTGGCCACCCGCAGCCTGGGCGGAGCCCGGGTCGGAGGCCGGCTTCAGCGACAGCAGCAGCACGATCCCGGAGACGGTGGCTGCGCCGGCGAGCACGGCACGCCGGACGGGGTGAGACTTCCTCATCGTTTCCCAAACTCCTGAAGGGCCGTTGATGTCCCGTCGCTCACATCTCGAACGACTCGTGATGGATACGGCGGGCGGGGACTCCCGCGCCGCGCAGTGCCTCGTAGACCGACTGCGCGAAGCCGGGCGGCCCGCACATGAAGACGTCGTGGTCGCCGATGTCCGGGATCTTCCGCTGGAGGGACTCGGCGGAGATGTCGGGGCGTTCCCCGTCCGGGCTGTTCACCGCGTACATCAGCCGCGCGCCGCGCTCGTCGGCGATCTTGGCGAGTTCGCCCCACAGGGCCAGGTCCTGGGTGCTGTTGGCGCGGTAGAGCAGCGTGATGTCACCGGCGGCACCGGGCAGCGTCTCGAACAGCGCCCGCATCGGGGTGATCCCCACGCCGCCAGCCACCAGCAGCACCTTGCCGCGGCTGCGGCGCTGCGCGGTCAACGCGCCGTACGGGCCCTCCGCCCACACCCGGGTGCCGGGCGTCAGCTCACGCAGCCTTTCGGTGTGGTCGCCGATCGCCTTGACGGTGATCCGCAGCATGTCCGGTCGGGGCGCAGCCGACAGGGAGTACGGGTGGGAGCTGAAGCGCATGCCCGGCGCCATGAACCGCCAGCGGAAGAAGTGCCCGGCCTCCGCGCCCATCCGGTGCAGCTTGCGCCCGCCGATCAGCACGGACACGATGCCCGGCGTCTCCTCGATGACCGCCTCGACGCGCATGCGGTGCCGCACGTTCAGCCGGATCGGGGTGAGGATCCGGTACCAGACCACCAGCGCGGTCACCACGCCGTACAGCCCGTACCAGAAGGTCTTCGCGGTGGGTTCGACGGCGAACTCGTTGCCCGTGGTGATCTGGTGCCAGAACGTCAGGTACACGGCCGCGTAGGTGAGCAGGTGCACGTGGTACCAGGTGTCGTACCCGATCAGCCGGCGCACGCCGCCGATCGACAGGATCCCGATGACGAACAGCAGGCCGGTGCCGATGGCCGCCTTGCCCATGTCCGGCAGCTGGTTGACGGAGTCGACGGTCTGCTGGACGACGTCGCCGAGCCCCTTGCCGGCCTGAAGCGCGTAACCCCACATGATGAGGAAGACGTGGGCGAGGACCAGGCAGAGCGTGTAGCGGCCGGTCATGGCGTGCCAGCGCGCGACCCGGTCGGTCCCCACCCGCCGCTCCAGTGCCGGGACCCGCGCCATCTGGAGCACCACCAACGCCATCAGATAGCCGGCGAGCAAACCCGTGATCCGGCCGGCCGCCACGATCTTGCTCGTGGTGTCCGCGAGGGACGGTGTGTTGTCCCACCACAGCCACAGCACGGCCGCCGCGCCCGCCCACAGGGCGATCAGCAGCGGTACGGCCGGGGAGCGGCGCGGGCGGATGCGGCGCATCGTCTGGCGGCGGGCGGCACGGCCGCCTGCGAGCGTGGTGGTCACGGTTCCTCCGTGGGGACTTGTCCCTTGGCCCACAGATACGTGCCGGGACACGGGAGTGTTCAGCCACGTGCCGATACGTGTGCGGACAACCGTGACCGCTGGTGACGGCGGCCCGTCACCACCGCGTGACGGCCGTGCTCCCGCTCTGGGTGCCCACGGCGATGTGCGGCCGCCGTGCGGGGTCCGCCCAGGTCAGGATCCGCCGCATCGCGGGCCCGGACACGGACACGCAGCCGGCCGTCGGGCCCCGTCCGTGGACGTGGAGGAAGATGCCCGCACCCCGCCCGCGCACGGGACGCGTGTAGTTGAAGCCGATGACCAGCGCGTGCGCGTACTGCGTCCGGTAGCCGGCCAGGTGCTCGGACTCGGCGGCCCGGCAGTCGGCCGCGCGGGGCTCGCTCCAGCGGTTGTAGGCGCGGGAGTCGTTGTCCTGGCACCACCAGGAGTCCTGGCGCACCCGGCGGTACGGGTACGCCGTCCCGCGCGGCGCCGCCTCGATGCCGAAGGCGTACGGCAGGTCGTACAGACCGGCGGGTGTGGTGTCGGTGCCCTGTCTGCGTGCGTCGCCCTCGACGAGCCCGTTCGCTCCGAAGCGCGCGGGCGCGGAACCGGCCTCGACCCACCTGCCGCCCCGGGTGCGGTTCCACCAGGTGACCGTGCCCGTGGTCGAGGTCCTCGCCGGGGCCACCGCGGTGATGAGCTGGGTGCCGCCGCCCGTGTCCGCCATCCGGGCCGGCAGCGGCGGCGCGGGCGGCCCGGCGCCGAGCAGCAGGAGGGCGGAGACGGCGAGGGCGACGGCACCGGGGCGCATGCCTCAGACCGTAGAGGGCGGCAGTGGCAACGGCAGCCCGGGTAGTCCGTCCAGGCTGGTGGCGATGTGCTCCTTCTTGGCGAAGTACGCGCCGAGCGAGGCGTCGTCCTCCCGGGCGAACCGCTTGCCGTGCAGGTCCCGGTCCTCCTCGTACGTCATGAAGGGCACGGCGTAGCCGCAGGTGTCGCGGACGAGTTCGGCGGTGACGACGATGATCGCGCGCAGGCCGTGCGGGGCCGGGTCGATGTCCGGGAAGCGGGCGAGCAGTTCCCCGAACCGGGCGTCGTCGCGGAAGACCGGCTCACCCCTGCCGTGCACCCGCACGATGTTGGGCGGGCCCTGGAAGGCGCACCACATCAGGGTGATCCGCCCGTTCTCGCGCAGATGGGCGATGGTCTCGGCGTTGGAGCCGGCGAAGTCCAGATAGGCCACGGTGTGTGCGTCGAGCACCGCGAAGGAACCCTTGAGGCCCTTGGGGGAGAGGTTGATCGTGCCGTCGGCGGACAGGGGAGCGGTGGCGGTGAAGAAGACCGGCTGCGCCTCGATGAACGAGCGGAGCCGGCCGTCTATGCCCTCATAAGTCTTTCCCATGTCTAACGATTATGGGCTCAGGTCCTTCGACTGTCTAAGGAATTGCGGGATCCGGTCACCGCTGCCGGACCCCGCACGGGTCCGTGGCCGCCCCGGCCGGCGCTCCCACGGGGCGGCCACGGCGCCTGTCACGTCACTTGGTGAGCGTGCAGGCGGCCAGGGAGTCCAGGCCGGCCGGGCGCTCGGCCGTGCGGCCGATGGCGGTGGCGATGCGGTTGATCGCGGCGACGCGCTTGTCCTCCAGCGGGCCGAGGATGGCGTTCTGGACGAAGTCGGGGCCGCCCTGGCCGACGGTGTCGACCAGGCGCTTGTTGGCCTCCTGGATCTGGGTGTCCAGCTGGCCGAGGTTGCGGTCGACCTCGGCCTGGGCGGAGGCCGGGACCGCGGGCAGCCGCGAGGCGACGTCCGGGCAGCCGATCGTGCCGGCACCGGCGTTGCCCGCCTCGCCCGCGCCGCCCTCTCCGGCACCCGCGCCACCCTCATCGGCTCCGGCTCCGGCTCCGGCATCCGCACCCGCCTCACCTCCGGCCCCGGCGCCCGCCTCGCCCGCTCCCGCACCGCCGTCGGCGTCGAGCTGACAGGCCGCGAAGGCCTCCAGGCCCTCGGGCTTGGCGGCGGCCCGCCCGATGGCGGTCTCGATGCGGTTCAGGGCGGCGACGCGCTTGTCCTCCAGCGGGCCGAGGATGGCGTTCTGGACGAAGTCGGGACCGCCCTGGCCGACGGTGTCGACCAGGCGCTTGTTGGCCTCCTGGATCTGCGTGTTCAGCTGGGCCAGGTTGCTGTCGACCTCCGCCCGCGCCGAAGCGGGGACGTCGGGCAGCTGGGAGGTGACGTCCGGGCACGTGATGGTGCCGGGGCCCGCCAGCGTCCGGGCGTTCGTCCCGCCGCTCCCGGACGTCTCCCCGGCGAGCGCGAAACCGGCGATCGCCGTGCCGGACAGCGCCACCGCGGCCGCGCCGCCGATGAACGCGACGCGACGCTTGTCGTACTTCGGAAGAGCCCTGGACATGGGGGTGCCTCACTAGGGGTCGGTGGGTCCTGTGGGTGCAAACGCGGCGCCTGCGTTCGGCGAGAGGTACGGGTAAGCGGTTTCCCGCGTTCAATGGGCCCGCGAATTGTCTCGGCGTGACCGGAAACCGGCGCCGGATCGACCCGCTGCCCGTCCGATTGACGAATCATGCAAGACTCCGCATAATCATGCAGGACACCGCCCGTGGCGGTGCCCATCCCACTCAGTGAGGAGCGCAGCAGGTGAGCAGCAACAGCGGTGACGTCCGGCTCTGGGGCGGCCGTTTCGCCGACGGTCCCGCAGAGGCGCTGGCGAGGCTGTCCGCGTCCGTCCACTTCGACTGGCGGCTGGCGCCTTACGACATCGCCGGTTCCCGTGCCCACGCGCGCGTGCTGCACAAGGCGGGCCTCCTCACGGACGACGAGCTGACCCGGATGATCGCCGGTCTCGACCAGCTGGAGGCCGACGTCGCCGACGGCTCCTTCACGGGCACGATCGCCGACGAGGACGTGCACACGGCCCTGGAGCGGGGCCTGCTGGAGCGTCTCGGCCCCGACCTCGGGGGCAAGCTCCGCGCGGGCCGCTCCCGCAACGACCAGGTCGCCACCCTCTTCCGCATGTACCTGCGCGACCACGCCCGGGTCATCGGCGGCCTGATCGCCGAGCTCCAGGACGCGCTGATCGGCCTCGCCGAGGCCCACCCCGACGTGGCGATGCCCGGCCGCACACACCTGCAGCACGCCCAGCCGGTCCTCTTCGCGCACCACGTCCTCGCCCACGTCCAGTCCCTCTCCCGGGACGCGGAGCGGCTGCGCCAGTGGGACACGCGCACGGCCGTGTCGCCGTACGGCTCGGGCGCCCTGGCCGGCTCCTCCCTCGGCCTGGACCCGGAGGCGGTGGCCAGGGACCTCGGCTTCGAGCACGGCTCGGCGGCCAACTCCATCGACGGCACGGCCTCGCGCGACTTCGTCGCCGAGTTCGCCTTCATCACGGCGATGATCGGGGTCAACCTCTCCCGGATCGCCGAGGAGGTCATCCTCTGGAACACGAAGGAGTTCTCCTTCGTGACCCTGCACGACGCCTTCTCGACGGGCTCGTCGATCATGCCGCAGAAGAAGAACCCGGACATCGCGGAGCTGGCCCGCGGCAAGTCCGGCCGCCTGATCGGCAACCTGACGGGCCTGCTGGCCACGCTCAAGGCCCTCCCGCTCGCGTACAACCGCGACCTGCAGGAGGACAAGGAGCCGGTCTTCGACTCCATCGACCAGCTGGAGGTCCTGCTCCCCGCCTTCACCGGCATGATGGCCACCCTCACCGTCCACCGCGAGCGCATGGAGGAACTGGCCCCGGCCGGCTTCTCCCTCGCCACCGACATCGCCGAATGGCTGGTCAAGCAGGGCGTGCCGTTCCGGGTGGCCCACGAGGTCGCCGGCGAGTGCGTCAAGGCCGCCGAGGCCGAGGGCAAGGAACTGGACGATCTGACGGACGAGCAGTTCGCGAAGATCTCGTCCCACCTGACGCCCGAGGTCCGCTCGGTCCTCAACGTCCCCGGAGCCCTGGCCTCCCGCGACGGCCGCGGCGGCACGGCCCCGAGCGCGGTGGCGGTCCAGCTGGCCGAGGTGAGGCAGGACGTGGCCGCCCAGCACGAGTGGGCCGTGGCGAAGCGGCGGGGCTGAGGGCGACGCCTCGCAGGGGCGCGGGGAACTGCGCGAACAAGCGAAGGCGACCCGCACTCGCCGAAACACCGCCAACCGCCAACCG
>NZ_JAPSKN010000072.1:0-15442 GCF_031181705.1 Streptomyces sp. | reverse complement strand
GCCGCCCAGCACGAGTGGGCCGTGGCGAAGCGGCGGGGCTGAGGGCGACGCCTCGCAGGGGCGCGGGGAACTGCGCGAACAAGCGAAGGCGACCCGCACTCGCCGAAACACCGCCAACCGCCAACCGCCGAGCGCCGAGGCGAAGGTCATCGCGGGTTACGTTGGGTCGGAGCCGAACCGGAGCCGAACCGGAGCCGACCGAACGGAGCAGACGATGCCCTTCGCCCGCCTGGCCACAGCAACGACCCCCACCTGCCACATCGGCCTCGGCCTCGCCGCGGTCGGCCGCCCCGGCTACATCAACCTCGGCCGGGACGAGGACCTCGGCGCGGACCGCAGTGTCGAAGCGCTCCGCACCCGCACCCACGAACTCCTCGACGCCGCCTACGCCCAGGGCGTCCGCTACTTCGACGTGGCCCGCTCCTACGGCCGCTCGGAGGAGTTCCTGGCCGGCTGGCTCAAGGAACGGCCCGGCCTGGACGACATCGTCGTGGGCAGCAAGTGGGGCTACACCTACACCGCCGGCTGGGCCACCGACGCCGAGACGCACGAGGTCAAGGACCACACCCTCGCCACCTACGAACGGCAGCGCGCCGAGAGCGACGCGCTGCTCGGCGACCGGCTCGACCTCTACCAGATCCATTCGGTGACCCCGGACAGCCCGGCCCTCATCGACAAGGAACTGCACGCGAAGCTCGCCGAGGCCGCCGCCCAGGGCCTCACCGTCGGCTTCTCCACCAGCGGCCCGGCCCAGGCCGAGGCGATCCGCGCCGCACTCGCCGTGGCGGTCGACGGCGAACCCCTCTTCCGTACCGTGCAGTCCACGTACAACGCGCTGGAGACCTCCGCCGCCCCCGCCCTCGCCGAGGCGCACGACGCCGGCCTCACGGTGATCGTCAAGGAGGGCATGGCCAACGGGCGCCTCGCCGGGCCGCACGCCCCGGCCGTCCTCCAGGAGATCGCCGAGCAGACCGGACTGGGCTGCGACGCCGTCGCCCTGGCCCTCGTGCTGCGGCAGCCCTGGGCCGGTGTCGTCCTCTCCGGCGCCGCCACCACCGCCCAGCTCGCCTCGAACCTGCACGCCGCCGTGGTCGACCTCGACGACGACCAGCTCACCCGCCTCGCCACATTGGGCGAGGAGCCGCGCGCCTACTGGGAGCGGCGCGGGCAGCTGCCCTGGCACTGATCTCTCCACGGCTCTGACGCGACAGTTGTGAGTCACGCACGCCCACAATGAGACACCAGTGTCTCATTTGGGTTATCGTTGTCTCATGGCTGTCGACCTCGATCACGTGCTGCGCTCCGCCGCGGCCCTGCTGACCCGCAGATCCACCGCGACCATGGACGAGGTCGCCAGGGCCGCCGGCATCAGCCGGGCCACGCTGCACCGGCACTTCGCCGGGCGTGACGCCCTCGTCCGCGCGCTGGAGTCGCTCGGCATCGCCGAGTGCGAGGCGGCGCTGGACGCGGCCCGGCTGGACGAGGGCACGGCGAGCGAGGCCGTACGCCGGCTCGTCGGCGCCCTCGAACCCGCCGCCGGACTGCTCGCCTTCCTCTACAGCGAGAACCAGCTGTTCGAGGGCGAGGAACAGAACGCGGGCTGGGCCCTGATCGACGACCGGATCTCCGCCCTGTTCCGGCGCGGCCAGCGCGAGGGCGAGTTCCGCATCGACCTCACGCCGGCCTGGCTCACCGAGGCGCTGTACGGCCTGCTGGCCTCCGGCGCCTGGCTGGTGCAGAGCGGCAAGGGCGCCCCCAAGGACTTCCCGCACATGATCGTCGAGCTGTTGCTCGGCGGCGCGCTCAGGAGAGAGGAATCATGACCAGCACCCTGCAGCCGGCGACCACGACGGAGGCGGTGAAGCGCCCGGGCCGCTGGCTCGCGCTCGGCGTCCTCGTGCTCGCCGTGCTGCTGGTGGCCGTCGACGCGACCGTCCTCGGTCTCGCGACCCCCTACATCAGCGAGGACCTCGGACCGTCCGGCACCCAGCTGCTGTGGATCGGCGACGTCTACTCGTTCGTCATCGCCGGCCTGCTCGTCTCCATGGGCAGCCTCGGCGACCGCATCGGCCGCAAGCGGATCCTGCTGGTGGGCGCCACGGCGTTCGGCGCGATATCCGTCCTCAACGCCTACGCCGGCACGCCCGAGACGCTGATCGTCGCCCGGGCGCTGCTCGGCGTCGCCGGCGCGACCCTGATGCCGGCCACCCTCGCCCTGATCCGCAACCTGTTCCACGACCCGCGCGAGCGCAGCCTCGCCGTCGGCATCTGGGGCGCGACGGCCTCGGCCGGTACGGCCGTCGGGCCGATCGTCGGCGGCTTCCTCCTGGAGCACTTCTGGTGGGGCTCGGTCTTCCTGATCAACCTGCCCGTGATGGTCGTGCTGGTCCTCGTCGGCATCAGGCTGCTGCCCGAGTCGCGCACCACGAACCCCGGCCCCTGGGACCTGATCAGCGTCGTGCTGTCCCTGGTCGGCATGATCGGCGTCGTCTACGCCGTCAAGGAAGCGGCGACACACGGCTTCGCCTGGAGCACGGCGGCCGCCGGCCTGCTGGGCGCGGCGGCCCTGTACGGGTTCGTCCGCCGCCAACTGCGGCTCCCCTCACCGCTGCTGGACATGCGACTCTTCCGCAACCGCGGTTTCAGCGGGGCGGTGCTCGCCGACCTGCTGACCATCCTCGGCCTGTCCGGGCTGGTGTTCTTCCTCTCGCAGTACCTGCAACTCGTGCAGGGCAGACGCCCGTTCGAGGCGGGTCTGGCCGAACTGCCCGCCGCCGTCGGCGCGGTGGTGGCCGGTCTCATCGCGGGGCGTGCGGCCCGCCGCCTCTCGGTGCGCGCCGTCGTCTCCGGCGGGCTCGCGGCGATCGGACTCGCGCTGGCCGCGCTCACCGTGATCGGCCAGTCCACCGGCTACCCGCTGCTGGGGGCGGCGCTGCTGGTCGTCGGCGTCGGGGCGGGCTTCTCCTTCACCGTGACCGCCGACGTCATCCTCTCCAGCGTGCCCAAGGAGCAGGCCGGCTCCGCGTCCGCCGTGTCCGAGACGGCGTACGAACTCGGCGCCGCCCTCGGGATCGCCGTGCTCGGCTCGATCGTGACCGGCGTCTACCGCGACTTCACCGGGCCCGCGGGCACACCGGCCGCCGCTCACGAGTCGCTGGGCGGCGCGGTCGAGGCCGCCGCGGGCATGCCCGCGCACCGCGCCGCCGTGATGCTGGACGCGGCCCGCACGGCCTTCGTCGACGGGCTGACGCTCGCGGCGGGCGTCGGCGCGGCCGTCCTGCTGGCCGCCTCGGCCGCGGCGTGGTTCCTGCTGCGGGGACAGAAGCTGGAGAGCGGCGCGGCCCACGGCTGATCCGCCACGTGAGAACGCCCCTGAGGGTGACCCCTCAGGGGCGCGGGCGTGGCCGGCCGGTGGTACCCGGAGGCTAGGCCGCTTCCTTCGCCTTGCTCGCGTACATGTCCACGTACTCCTGCCCCGACAACCGCATGACCTCGGCCATCACCGAGTCGGTCACCGCCCGCAGCACGTACCGGTCCCGGTCCATCCCCTCGTAGCGGGAGAACTCCATCGCCTCGCCGAAGCGCACGGTGACCTTGCCCGGCCGGGGCAGCCCCGCCCCGCCCGGCTGCAGCTTGTCCGTGCCGATCATCGCGAACGGCACCACGGGCGCCCCGGTCATCAGGGTCAGGCGGGCGATCCCGGTCCGCCCCCGGTACAGCCGCCCGTCGGGCGAGCGCGTGCCCTCGGGGTAGATGCCGAACACCCGCCCCTCCTCCAGCACCCGGCGCCCGGTCATCAGCGCGGCGACCCCGCCCCGGCCCCCGTCACGGTCCACCGGGATCATGCCGACGCCGGTGAAGAACCAGGCCATCAGCCGGCCCTTGAGGCCCTTGCCGGTCACGTACTCGTCCTTGCCGATGAAGAAGACCTGACGGTCGCAGACCAGCGGCAGGATCATCGAGTCGATGAACGTCAGGTGGTTTCCGGCCAGGATGACGGGACCGTCGCCGGGAATGTGCTCCGCGCCCTCCACCTGTGGGCGGAACATCAGGCGCATGACCGGGCCGAGCACTGCCTTGATGAGCGCGAAGCGGGACAACGGGCCCTCCGGTGTCAAGGGATTCACTATGAGTCTGTGCAGGTGAGGACGATACTCGCGGGCCCCGGGGTCGCGCACATCGGGCACGGCGACTTCACCGAGGCCTTACGCACTGTTGACGCGTGTTTACCTGCGGTGGCGTGCCGCCGACGGTCCGTAACGCGGTCGACATGGTGTGACGCACATCGCCCCCGGGCCTTGCGGGACGCGTTCCCGGAACGGCCGCGCCGAATCGAGCCGGACGCGACAAGCCGTCAGTTCACCTCCCTCACCGGCCCCTAGTGACATCCGCCGTCACCCGCGTGTTCCGCGCGCGGTCTCCCGCCGGTCACGTACGCGCCCCTACGATCGGCCCGCACTGACGAGCCGACGGCAGGAAGGGCGCTCATGGGAACGCAGGAGTCGAACGAAATCACGGGTGGGACCGGACGGCGGGCCCTGCTCGGCGCGGCGGTGCTCGGCGCCGGCGGAGCGGTCCTCGGCACGACCGGCACGGCCAGAGCCGACGGGCGCGGCGGCGGGGGGTTGCGCAGCCTGCCCAAGCCGACGATCATCGGCCACCGCGGCGCCAGCGGCTACCGCCCGGAGCACACCTTCGGCTCCTACCAACTGGCCCTCGACATGGGTGCCGACATCGTCGAGGCGGGCGACCTGGTCCCGACGAAGGACGGCCACCTGGTCTGCCGTCACGAGCCGGAGATCGGCGGCACCACCGACGTCGCCGCCCACCCCGAGTTCGCCGACCGCCGGAAGACCAAGCTGCTCGACGGCGTCTCCACCACCGGCTGGTTCACCGAGGACTTCACGCTCGCCGAGCTGAAGACCCTGCGCGCGACCGAGCGCATCCCGGCCAACCGCCCGCACAACACCCTCTACGACGGGCGCTGGGAGATCCCCACCTTCGAGGAGGTCCTGCGCTGGCAGGACGAGCAGACCCGCAAGCGCGGCAAGCAGGTGTGGATCTACCCCGAGCTCAAGCACCCCACCTACTTCCGCAAGCAGGGCCTGCCCCTGGAGGAGCGCGTCGCCAAGCTGCTGCGCAAGTACCGCAAGGACCGGCGCACCTCCCCGGTCATCCTGCAGTCGTTCGAGCCGACCAGCATCGAGCGCCTGAACAAGCTCGTCGACAACCCGCTGGTGGTCCTGCTGTCGTCGGCCGGCTCCCGCCCCTGGGACTTCGTCGAGACCGGCGACCCGCGCACGGTGGCCGACCTGGTCAAGCCGGCCGGCCTCAGGGAGATCGCCTCCTACGCGCAGGGCATCGGACCGACCCTGGACCTGATCATCCCGCGCGACGCCAAGGGCAACCTCACCCGCCCGACCACGCTCGTCGCCGACGCCCACAAGGTCGGGCTGATCCTGCACCCGTACACCCTGCGCAACGAGAACCCCTTCCTGCCCGCGGACTTCCGCAAGGGCACGGACCCGGACGCCTACGGCGACGTCTTCGGCGCGTACCGGAGCTACTTCGCGACCGGCATCGACGGCGTCTTCACCGACCAGCCCGACACCGGCCTGCTGGCCAGGGAGGACTTCCGCAACGGCTGAGCGTCAAGACGTGAGCGCGCACCCACCGTTCGAGTGAGGTTCGGCCGCCCGGGCAACCCGCCGCCCGGGCGGCCGCGTCGCTCCGCATATGACGCACGACCTGGTCACCGCCCTGGGCCCCCTGCTCACCGCCGAGGCCTCCGCGGAGGCATATGCCGCCGGAACCGAGCCCGGCGATCTGGAACAGGCGGTCTGGCTCCGCCTGCTGGAGCGCCTCGACGCCGACGGCCCGCCGCCCGACCCCGGGGAATGGCTGCGCCGGGCCGTCCGCTCCGAGGTGCGCCGCAGTCGCCGCACGAGCCGCCTCGAACGGCCGTACGCCATCGAACCGGTCGACGACGGCGGCAGCGGCCCCGAGGAACTGGCCCTCGCCGCGGCCCGCGGCCGGGTCCTGCGCGAGGCCGTGCGCCGCCTCCCGGGCCGCTGCCCCCGGCTGATGGAGGCCCTGCTGTCGCCCAAGGACCTGACATACCGGGAAATCGCAGGGGAGTTGGGTATCTCACAGGGGAGTCTTGGCCCGGAACGTTCCAGATGCCTGGGATGTCTGCGCAGATTGCTCACACCGGAGGTTGCGGCCCGCTGAGGACGGGGATAGGAGTGAGGAACCACCGGTGATCAGATGAGCGGGAGGCGTGCGCACATGGGCATGAGCGTGACCATCTCTGCGGCGACCGAGCAGGACGCGGAGCAGATCTTCAGGCTGCAGTACCTGTGCTTCCAGACGGAGGCGGCGCTGTACGGGAACTACCGCATCGACCCGCTGGTCCAAACCCTCGACTCGGTCCGCCAGGAGGTCGCCCGGGACTGCGTCTTCGTCGCCCGGCTCGGTGAGGAGGTCGTCGGCTCGGTCCGCGGCTCGGTCACCGAGGACGGCGCCGCCGCGATCGGCAAGCTCTGCGTCCACCCCCGCCTCCAGGGGCACGGCATCGGCGCCCGTCTGCTCCGCGCGGCCGAGGCGGCCCTGGCCGACCAGCACGGCGCGACCCGCTTCCGCCTGCACACGGGCCACCGCAGCGAGGGCAACCTCCGCCTCTACCGCAAGGTCGGCTACGAGACGGTGGGCACGCTGCAGGGCGCGGACGGCGTACCGATGATCGTCCTGGAGAAGCCGGCCGGCACCTACGCGGCGACGGCTTGACCTTCGCCCCTCAGGGGCGCGGGGAACTGCGCGAGCGACCACACACGGCCCGGGGCCGCCTGACGAACCTCAGGCGGCATCCCCCCGAGGCGCACCCCTGCGCAACCAGTAGATCGCCGACAGCGGCAAGAGCACGGGGATGAAGAGGTAGCCCATGCCGAAGTCGGACCAGACGGTCGCGTCCGGGAACGCCGACGGCTCGATCAGCGTCCACGTCCCCACCGTCAGCACCCCCGCCAACTCGGCGGCACAACACGCCAGGGCCACCCTCCGCGCCGTCTCCCCGCCCCGCACCAGCGAGTACGTGATGAACCCGTACACCACACCGGCCACGGCCGACAGCGCGTACGCCAGCGGCGCCCGGTCGAACTCGGTCGCGATCTGGTACGCCGAGCGCGACACCGCGCCCACGACCATCACGCCGTAGAGCCACACCAGCAGCGTCCCCGGGCCGGACGCCAGCCGCCGGCGGCTCACCTCAGCCTGCCCAGATGTCATAGAGCCGCACCTCCAGCACCGCCAGCACCACGCCGCCCGCGGCGACCGTCACCGAACCCCACCGGGTCCGCTCGGCCAGCGACATGAACCCCGCGGCCGGCACACACGCGAACGCCCCCAGCAGATACGCCACGAAGATCGTCGTGCCCTGCTCCGGCTTCCCGCCCTGCGCCAGCAGC
Organism: Streptomyces sp.; assembly: GCF_031181705.1. Classification (GTDB taxonomy): domain Bacteria; phylum Actinomycetota; class Actinomycetes; order Streptomycetales; family Streptomycetaceae; genus Streptomyces. Next base: position 7,979 of record NZ_JAPSKN010000072.1, on the reverse strand, counting down.
ACGATCCCCACCACCAGCTGGACCAGCGACAGCAGGGTGACCACGGCCATCCCGATGAAGTGCCAGTCCTTCGTCGGCTGGTCACGGTAGGCCGCCCAGCCGCACCAGGCGGCGAGCAGCAGCGCGGCGACGCCGGTCACCAGCGTCAGGACAGTGAGCATGCAGCGACCTTATTACGGCCGAAAAGGCCCGATGCCTCCGCCCCTGGCCCGCACCGTAGGGTCGAGTCCATGAAGATCCGCGCGCACGCCCTGCTGTTCGACAACGACGGAACCCTGGTCTCCTCCCTCGCCTCGGTGGACCGCTGCTGGGCCCGGTGGGCCGCGGAGTACGGGATCACGCCCGAGGAGTTCGCGCGGACCGAGCTGCACGGCCGTCCGGCCGCCGAGATAGCCGCCGACCTGCTGCCGGCCGAGATCGTGCCGGAGGCCGTCGCCCGGATCGAGGACCTGGAGGTCGACGACGTCCCCAACGGCGGTGTGCACCTGCTGCCCGGCACCCGCGCCTTCCTCGACGCCCTGCCGGCCGACCGCTGGGCCGTCGTCACCTCCGCCACCCGGCGGCTCGCCGAGGCCCGGCTCGACGCCGTCGGCGTCCTGCCCAAGACGCTCGTCACCGCCGACGACGTCACCCGAGGCAAGCCCGACCCCGAGCCGTACCTGCTCGCCGCCCGCGCCCTCGGCGTCGACCCCGCCCACTGCGTCGTCTTCGAGGACGCCCCCGCGGGCCTCGCGGCCGGCCGCGCCGCCGGCATGACGACCGTGGCGTTGACCACAACCCACCAGGCCCACGAACTCCGGGCCGACCTGGTCGTGAAGGACCTGTCGGCCCTGTCCGCACTGGTCACCGAGGAGGGCGTGGAGATCGCCGAGCGCCCCTGACCGACGGCCGCCCCTGTCCACCGCTGTCCAGCATCCGGACAGCGGCGGCTTGTCGGGACCGTACACGTGTTTTACTGACCGCATGACCACGACGAGCGACCGCATTCCCGCGACCGAGGCGACCATGACGCCCGGTGCTCGTTGTATGTGTCGAATGTGCGCCTGCTAGAGGGCCCCCGCACCACCCCCGAGCTCGCGCCCCGAAGCGAGACCGCGGCCCGTCCGCGCGCGCTGAGCGCCGCGTGACACCGAGCCGCCCCGCGCACATGTTCTCTCCGGTTCCACGCCCCAGCGAGAACCGTGCCGCGTCCCCGAACGAACGCACCCGTGCCCGGGACCACCCACGCCCGCGCACTCGACTGTGACGGAAACCCACGTGATCACCACCACGGACCTCACCAAGGTCTACCGTGCACGCGGCCGCGAGGTCACCGCCCTGGACGGCGTCGACCTGCACGTCCGCGAAGGCGAGGTGTACGGCGTCATCGGCCAGTCCGGCGCCGGCAAGTCCTCGCTCATCCGCTGCGTCAACCTGCTGGAACGCCCCACCTCCGGCACCGTGAGCGTCGACGGGCAGGACCTCACCGCCCTGGCCGGCCGCGGCCCGCGCGCCGGGAGGGAACTGCGCCGGGCGCGCAGCCGCATCGGCATGGTCTTCCAGCACTTCAACCTGCTGTCCTCCCGGACCGTCCAGGACAACGTCGAACTGCCCCTGGAGATCCTCGGCAAGAGTGGCAGGGAGCGCTCCCGCAAGGCCCTGGAACTGCTCGACCTGGTCGGCCTCGCCGACAAGGCGGGGTCCTACCCGGCCCAGCTCTCCGGCGGCCAGAAGCAGCGCGTCGGCATCGCCCGCGCCCTCGCCGGCGACCCCAAGGTGCTCCTCTCCGACGAGGCCACCAGCGCCCTCGACCCGGAGACCACCCGGTCGATCCTTTCGCTGCTGCGCGACCTGAACCGGCAGCTGGGCCTGACCGTGCTGCTCATCACGCACGAGATGGACGTCGTGAAGTCGGTCTGCGACTCGGCCGCGCTCATGGAGAACGGCCGCATCGTCGAGTCCGGCACGGTCAGCGAACTCCTGGCCACCCCCGGCTCGGAACTGGCCGCCGCGCTGTTCCCGCTCGACGGCGAGGCCTCCGGCGAGAACCGCACCGTCGTCGACGTCACCTTCCAGGGCGAGAGCGCCACCCAGCCCGTCATCTCGCAGCTCGCCCGCACCTACAACATCGACATCTCGATCCTCGGCGCCGCCATCGACACCGTGGGCGGCCTCCAGGTCGGCCGGATGCGCATCGAACTGCCCGGCCGCTACGAGGACAACGTCGTGCCGATCGGCTTCCTGCGTGAGAAGGGCCTGCAGATCGACGTCCCGGGCCACGAGTCCGCGCTGGTGAAGGAAGGTGCCAAGTGACCTGGTCCGAGATGCAGCCGCTGCTGGAGCAGGCGTGTTGGGACACGCTCTACATGGTCGGCTGGTCCACGCTCATCGCCGTCGTCGGCGGCCTCCCGCTCGGCATCCTGCTGGTCCTCACCGACCGCGGCGGCCTGCTGCAGAACCTCGCCGCCAACAAGGTCATCGGGCAGGTCGTGAACATCGCCCGCTCCCTGCCGTTCATCATCCTGATGGTCGCGCTGATGTCCTTCACCCGCTGGATCACCGGCACGACCATCGGCCGCGAGGCCGCCATCGTGCCGCTCGCCGTCGGCGCCATCCCGTTCTTCGCGCGGCTGGTCGAGACGGCCGTGCGCGAGGTGGACCACGGACTCGTCGAGGCCGTGCAGGCCATGGGCGGCAACACCTGGACCATCGTCCGCAAGGTCCTCGTCCCCGAGTCCCTGCCGTCGCTGATCTCCAGCACCACCACCACCATCGTCGCCCTCATCGGCTACTCGGCCATGGCGGGGACGGTCGGCGCCGGCGGCCTCGGCGACATCGCCATCCGCTACGGCTACCAGCGCTTCGAGACCGGGCTGATGTGGATCACCGTCGCGATCCTCGCCGTCGTCATCTCCCTCATCCAGTTCGCCGGCGACTACGCGGCCCGCTCCCTGCACCGGCGCGGCGCCCACTCGGGGCCCGCCCCGAAACTGCGGCTGCTCAAAGCCGCCTCCTGAACCCCCCCGTTCACCCACGACGGGGCCGCATCCTCGCAAGGTCATAAGGAAAGGCACTTTTCGTGCGTAACACCGCCAAGATCACCACTGCCGTCCTCGCCGCCGGAGCCCTCACCCTCGGGCTCACCGCCTGCGGCGGCGACAGCTCCTCCGCCACCGACGGACCCCTGATCGTCGCCGCCAGCCCCGTCCCGCACGCCGAGATCCTCACCTACGTGAAGGACAACCTGGCGAAGAAGGAGGGCCTGGACCTCGAGGTCAAGGAATTCACCGACTACGTCACGCCCAACACGGCGACCCAGGACGGCTCCGTCGGCGCCAACTACTTCCAGAACAAGCCGTACCTCGACGACTTCAACAAGAAGAACGGCACCGACATCGTGCCCGTCGTCACGGTTCACCTGGAGCCGCTCGGCCTCTACTCCCGCACGGTGAAGAAGGCCGACGACCTGAAGAGCGGTGCGACCGTCGCCATCCCCAACGACACCGTCAACGAGGCCCGCGCCCTCAAGCTCCTCGCCGCCAACGGGCTCATCACCCTCAAGGCGGGCGTCGGCAACGAGGCGACCCCCTCGGACATCACCAAGAACCCCAAGAACCTGAAGTTCAAGGAGCTGGAGGCGGCCCAGACCCCGCGCTCCCTGGACGACGTGGACGCCGCCGTCGTCAACGGCAACTACGCCATCGAGTCCGACCTGAAGCCCGCGCAGGACGCCCTCGTCCTGGAGTCGCCGAAGAACAACCCCTACGGCAACTTCCTCGCCGTGAAGAAGGGCAACGAGGACGACCCGCGCGTGAAGAAGCTCGCGAAGCTCCTCACCTCGCCCGAGGTGAAGAAGTTCATCCAGGACAAGTACGCCGGCTCCGTGCTCGCCTCCTTCTGAGCCCGCACCCGGCAGCCCTGAGCACGGGGTCCGCCCTCACCCGGCGGGGGAGGGCCCCGTGGTGCGGATCAGTGCTTTCATGCTGCATGCTGGGCAGTTCAGCAGGCCCCGAAGGTTCCCGAAGGTTACGGAGCGGCGCATGACGAGCACCTTCCCCAACGTCTCCATCAGCACGGAGCGGTTGGTCCTGCGCCCCTTCGAGGAGCCGGACGTCCAGGCGTTCGCCGACATGATGAACGACGAGCTCGTCACCGCCTGGACCTCCGTCCCGCACCCCTACACCGAGGCCCACGCCCGCACCTGGATCACCGAACAGGCCCCCGCCGAACGGACCGGGGGCCGCGGCATCGTCTTCGCCGTCACCGAGTTCCTCACCCAGCGCCTGGTCGGCGTCGTGCACCTCAAGAACACCGACTGGCGCATCCGCTCCAGCGAGATGTCCTACGTCATCGCCCCCTGGGCCCGCGGCGAGGGCTACGCCTCCGAGGCCGCGCTCGTCACCGCGCGCTGGCTGTTCGACGACCAGAAGTTCGAGCGCCTCGAACTGCGCACCGCCGCCGACAACACCGCCTCCCAGCAGGTGGCCCAGAAGATCGGCTGCATCAGCGAGGGCGTGCTGCGCGGCGCCTGGATAGCGCGGACCCGCACCGACAGCGGCGAATGGACCGAGGTGCGCACCGACCTCATCGTCTGGAGCCTGCTCCCCGAGGACCTGGAGGGCGTCGGCGACCAGCTGCCCGGCGGTTTCACGTCCTTCGGCGACTGGAACTGACCGGAACCACCCGGCGCCCGACGGTGAGGAGGCACCGGCGCTATCGCCGCGACCTCGATTGGGTACCCTCACGGAGCCCGCACGCGGGCCGCACCCCGACACGACACACAGACGACCTGCGCAAACCCCTGGAGACTGACGACGATGGCCGACCGGGTCACGGTGATCGGCTGGGACGGTTCGCCGCTGACCACCGCGGCACGCGCCGCGCTGGGCGCCGCGACACTCGTGGCGGGCGCCGCCCACCACCTGGCACTCCCCGAGGTACCCGCGGGCGCCGAGCGCATCCGCCTCGGCAGCGTCGCCCTCGCCGCGCGCCGCATCGCCGCCCATCGCGGCACGGCCGTCGTGCTCGCCGACGGCGACCCCGGCTTCTTCGGCATCGTACGCACCCTGCGCGCCCCCGAGTTCGGCCTGGAGGTGGAGGTCGTCCCCGCCGTCTCCTCCGTCGCCACCGCCTTCGCCCGCGCCGGCATGCCCTGGGACGACGCGGAAGTGGTCGTCGCACACCCCCGCACGCTGCGCCGCGCCGTGAACGTGTGCCGCGCCCACCCCAAGGTGGCGGTGCTCACCTCACCGGGTGCCGGCCCCGCCGAACTCGGCCTGCTCCTCGAAGGGGTCCACCGCTCCTTCGTCATCTGCGAGGAGCTCGGCACCGACCACGAACGCGTCACGATCGTCACCTCCGACAAGGCCGCCGACCACACCTGGCGCGACCCCAACGTCGTCATCGTCCTCGGTGGCCCGACCCGCCCCGACACGGCCGGGGAGACCGGCGGCTGGCTCGCCGGCCGCGACCCCTCCGCCGGTCCGCGCGGCTGGTCCCTGCCCGCCGAGGCCTACGGCGGCGACCTCGGCGAGGGCGAGACCCAGCTGCTGCGCGCCTCCCAACTCGCGCGCCTCGGGCCCCGCGTCGGCGACCTCGTGTGGGACATCGGCTGCGGCAGCGGCGCCTTCGCCGTCGAGGCGGCACGCGCCGGCGCCGCCGTCCTCGCCGTCGACAGCGACCCGGCCGCCTGCGCCCGCACCGACGCGACGGCCCGGCGCCTCGGCGTCCAGCTCCAGATCGTGCACGGCACCGCCCCGCACGTCCTGGAGAACCTCCCCGAACCGGACGTCGTCCGCGTCGGCGGCGGGGGAGCGGCCGTCGTCTCGGCGGTCGCCGACCGGCGCCCGCAGCGCATCGTCACGCACGCCGCCACCCGCGACGCCGCCGAACTCATCGGCCGCGACCTGACGGAGCACGGCTACGGCGTCGAGTGCGCCCTGCTGCAGTCGGTCGAACTCGACACCCGGGCCTGGTCGGAGAAGGAGCGGAGCGTCGCGTTCCTGCTCAGCGGCGTTCTGCCGAAGCGCGGCGCCTGACTCCGCGGACGCCCACGTGACCGTCCCCGTGATCGGTTTGTCGTACTGCGCGCGGTAGGCTGGCCGATCGCTGCACCGCACGCGGACGTCCGGCAGTTCGTCGGTCAATGTCCGGAAGACCCGCCCGTTTTGGGGTGAGTGTGGTACGGCAGAACCGGAGGACGCGCAACGTGGCGCAGTCCACAGCGGAACCGTCGCGGATCAAGCTGCCGTGGGGGTGCCACGGCCGCAACAATGCCAGTGAATGGCTTTGTCGCCTTTTCCGGGCGGGCCGTTCGTGCCGCTGGGGACGCACGCTCGTTCTTCACTGTGGGGCGGTCGGTGCGCCGTTCCGGGTGAGCTGGTCGTAGGAGCACTAACCGATGGGCGAGGGGTACGCATGACCGACACCGGCCAGGTCCCGGGCGAGGGACTGCCGGAGAACTCAGGCATGGTGGAACAGCCGGGCGCCGCGCACGGTTCGTACACCTACCTCTCCGAGACCCCTGCCGAGGACGAAGACCTCCTGCTGCTGCCGGGCGCCCAGGGCGCCTGGGGCCACGAGGTCGCCCCGCCCGCGCCGGAACCCGTCGTCGAGACCGTGCACCAGCCGGGCCCGCACGAGCTCTCCGGCCGCGACAGCGGCTCCGTCGACCTCGGCGGCGTCCGCCTGCCCGACCCGCCGCCGATCCCGCCCATCACGCCGCGCCGGCCGCTGCACCTCGGGCCGCCACTGCCGGACAGCTCCGCCAGCCCGGTCCGCTCCCTGGCCGACCGCGGCCCCGCGGACGCGCCGGTGCGTCAGCCCGCGCCGTCGCCGGGCCCCGAGTACCTCGACGCCCCGCGCGCCGCGCAGACCCCCTCCGCCCCGGCGGCGCCCTGGGGGGCACAGCCCGTACCGCAACCCCAGGCGAGCGCCGGGGCGGCGCCTGCCGAAACGGTTGTTCCGACCCCGGAGCCGGCGGGTGCGGCCCAGGCCGTGGTGCCCCGCGTGGCGGCCGAGGCGGGCCGGCCGATCCCGGCACAGGCACCCGAGGCGGACCCGGCGGCTTCCGCGCCGCAGGGTGTCGAGGCGGGGCCCGCGGCCGCCGCGCAGGTCGCTGAGGCGGGGCCCGCGGCTCCCGCTCAGGTGGCGGAGGCGCGGCAGGCCGTGGTCGAGGCTCCGCAGGCCGCTGGGGGCCAGGTGGCCGAGGCCGGGCCGGCGGAGGCGGCGGAGGTCGCCGGGGCGGGGCCTGCGGCTGCCGCGCAGCTGGCGCAGGCGCAGGTGTCCGAGGCCCCGCAGGGGGTGGCGGCGCAGGTGTCCGAGGCCGGACCTGCGGTGTTCGCGCAGACCGACGAGGCCGGGCAGATGGTGCCCGGGCAGGCCACGACCGCCGGGCCGGGCGCCGAACAGACGGTTGCCGCCGAGGCCGGGCGGCCCGCGGCGGTCGCGGCTGTCCCCGCGAGCCCGGAGCCGGCCGCCGGTGCTGAGGCGGCGCAGGGCACGGAGGCCGCGGTGGACTCCGCCGCCCCTTCCCCGGAGGCAGCGGCTCGGCTCGCCGACGCCGCCCACGCGCAGGACGCGGTCGTTGCCGCTCCCGCGGTGGGCGTTGGCCCGGACGCGGGACAGGTGGCCGGTGCAGAGTCCGATCAGGGCGCGGCCGTCGCGGATGACTCCGCTGCTGTTTCGCCGGAGGCGGCTCAGGTCGCCGCCCCCGTGCAGGACGCGGTGGTCGCCCCTGCCCCCGCCGCTGCGGCTCCGGACGCGCCCGAGGAAATCGGCGTCGAGGCCGCGCAGGCCGTGTCCGCGCAGCCCGCTGCCGGTGAGCCCGCCCCCGCCGGTCCGGACACGGCCGCCCAGCCGGACCCCGCCGAGATCCCGGACCCTGCCGAGGTCCCGGACCCTGCCGAGGTCCCGGCCCCCGCCGAGGTCCCGGACCCTGCCGAGATCTCCGCCGAGGCCGCTGCCGTGTCCGCGCCGGGACAGGTGCCGGGCGAGGAGGC
>NZ_JAPSKN010000071.1:19982-28485 GCF_031181705.1 Streptomyces sp. | reverse complement strand
CTTGCAGCCGCTCGGCCCGGCCGCCTGACGCGCCTTGGTCCGGGCCGCGTGACGTCGTCCTGGCTCGGGCCGTGTGGCGTCGTCCTGAGCACCCGGGGACAACGGCGTCTTCGTCGGCGGCAGCACCGGCGGCGGCGACCATGGGCAGTTTCCGGAGCCGGCCGCCTCGGCGGCGCGCGCTGTCCGGGAGCAGTGCCGCACGCGGGCCCTGTGCCGTCAGGAAAGTCGCCTTCGACTCTCCTGGTGGGCAAGTACCGATGCGGCGCCGAGCCGGCGCAGCCGGTCGTCGCGCCGCTCCAGTGCCTCGGCGGTGGTCGGGAAGAGGGTGGCGCCGCCCCGGCCGGCCAGGTCCTGGATCCCGGTCACGGACGCGCGGGTGGCGTGTTCGTAGGCGGCGAAGGCCGTGGTGTGGTCCCGGCCGGCCAGGGCGGCGGCGAGCCGGTGGGCGCCGACGAGCGCGAGGCTGGTGCCCTGTCCGGTGAGGAACGAGGGCGCGTACGCGGCGTCGCCCACCAGCGCGACCCGGCCGCTGGACCATCGGGGCAGCCGGATCTGGCCGGCCCGGTCGAAGAACAGGTCGTCCGCGTCGCGCAGGGCGGCCAGCATGCCCGGGACCTCCCATCCGGCGTCGGCGAACGCGTCGGCGACCAGGGTCCGTTGGGCTTCCGGGTTCCGCAGCGCGTCCCTCGGCGGTTCCGGGTGGGCGAAGGTCAGGAAGGCGTGTACGTCGTCGCCGTCCCCCACGGCGTAGAGCGCCGCGGCCCGGCCCGGGGTGTTCCACATCACGGTCTCGTGGGAGAGCCCGAGGGTGTTGCGCATGGTGAACACGGCGAAGCAGTAGCCGAGGTAGCGGTGGAACTGTTCCTCGGGGCCGAACAGCGTCTCGCGGGTGCGTGAGTGCATGCCGTCCGCGCCGAACACCATGTCGTACGTCCGCTGCCCGCCGCCCCGGAAGGTGACGTCGACGCCGTGGCCGGACTGGTCGAGGGTGTCGATGGAGTCGCGGAACAGGAACTCGACGTCGTCACGGACCGCCGTATGGAGCGCGTCGGTCAGGTCACCGCGCCGCACCTCCAGGTCCTCGCCCGTGACACCGCCGGTGACGGTGTGCGGGTGGAGCGAGGCCACCTCGCCGCCGAACCGGTCGAGGAAGGTCAGTCGGCGCAGGTCGACATGGGCCTTCCGCAGCCGGGGCAGCAGCCCCATCTCCCGGACGACGTCCAGCGCGGCGCCGCGTACGTCGACGGGGTAACCGCCGCTGCGTACGGTGGCCGCCTTCTCCACCACCGTGACGGCGTATCCGTGGCGGTGCAGCCAGAACGCGAGGGCGGTGCCCGCGACGCCGGCCCCGGAGATGAGGGCCGTGCGCCTCGGTGCGGTGCGGGGGTGCGCCGACGGTTCGGTGCGGGTCATTCCTTGACTCCTTTGCCGAGGGTGCGGACGACGGGCAGGGACAGCGCCGTGACGGCGCCCGCGATGAGGAAGCCGGTGATGAAGGCCGATTCGGCCGGGACGTCCGACCCGGCGGGGATCCCTGCGGTGAGGAGCGCGCCGCCGATCTGCGCGCCCACGGCGTAGCCGAGCACGCGGGTGACCAGGACCAGGCTGGTGGCGATGCCGGTGTCCCGCCGGTCGACGGAGGTGGCGATGCCGGTCACCAGCGCGGTGACGCACAGTCCGTTGGCGAGGGCGATCAGCGCCTTGCCGACGACGAGGTGCCAGATCTGGGTGTGGACGGCCGACAGGGCGAGCAGGGCGCCGACCATGAGGAGGATCCCGGCGGTGACCACCGTACGGGAGCCGAGGCGCCGCACCCCGATGCCGCTGACCGGTCCGGCCAGTGCCGCGGCGACGGCGCCGGGCAGCAGGAAGAAGCCGATGGCGGTGGCGCCGGCGCCGAATCCGTAGGTGTCGCCGGACACCGCGAAGAGTTGCGGGACGAGATAGACCGCCATCGACGTGCCGAGGCAGATCACGAACGTCAGCACGCACGACTTCCACATCACCGGCCGGGCCAGCATCCGCAGGTCGACCATCGGCGAGGCCGCGCGCCGTTCGACAGCGACCCATCCGGTCACGAAGGCGGCGAGCAGGACGACGAGGGCGCCGAGCACGAGGGGCTGCGCGGCGATGTCGGGCGCCAGCGCGAGGACGAGCATCAGCGTGATCAGCGTCCCGCTCAGGAGGAGCAGGCCGGGCCGGTCGATCCCGCCGCCGTCCGACCGGCCCGGCGGATCGCGCGGCATCAGCCGGTTCACGAGGAGGGTGGCGCCGATGACCGCGAGGGTGGGCAGCGCGAACATCCAGTGCCGGGACAGTTGCTCGGCCACCGGTCCGGCGGCCAGTGTGCCCGCCATCCCGCCGCCGACGAACAGGCCGCTGACCACGCCGATGGCCACCTTCGACTCCCCGGCGGGGAGGTGGGTGCGGACGAGGATGAACGACAGGGGCAGCGCGCCCACCATCGCCCCTTGCAGGATCTGGCCGAGCAGCAGCACGGGCAGGTTCGGCGCCAGGGCGGAGACCAGGCCGCCGGCGGAGACCACCGTCATCAGCCGGACCATGACGCGTTTCCCGCCGTACCGGTCGCCGAGTTTGCCCGCGACCGGGGTGACGAGCGCGCCGGTGATCAGGAGCACGATGCTGAGCAGCGCGCCCTCGGCCGGAGTCATGTCCAGTTCACGTTGGAGGAGCGGCAGGGTCGGCGTCACCACCGACTCCAAGGCACCGGTGGTGACCGCGAGCAGGCCCAGGGCCCGGACGGCGGCCTTCCCGACGCGGGTCGGTGGAGCCGGGGTTGTGGTCATGACGTCCTTTCGGCGAGGGGGAGGGGCGGGAGCCGGTATACGGCCGACCCCCGTTCCGTAGGCGGGAGTCAGGGCCAGCGGCGCAGCGCCGCGCGGGCCGGCAGCGTGACCGCGAGCAGGGCCAGGCTCACGGCGCCGGCCGCGAAGGAGACGTACAGCAGCGGGGGCACGTAGGGGCCCTCGCCGGTGATGCCGCGCATCATCGGGATCAGCGTGGCCGCGGCGATCGCGGAGCCGAGGACCAGGCCCACCACGGCGACCAGCAGGGCCTCCCACCGGAGCATCGTCAGCACCTGGCGCCGGGTGGAGCCGACCAGGCGCAGGGTGCCCAGCTCGCGGCGGCGGTCCAGGACCGTCATCACCAGGGTGTTGACGGCGGCGATGGCGGCGAAGCCACCGAGGACCGCGGCCATGGTGTTGTTGGACCAGGCGCCCACCTCGGCGTCGAGGCTGCGCTCGGTGGCGTAGCCGGAGGCGTCGGTGACCCTGCCCAGCGCGGTGAGCGACTTCGCCGAGCCGCCGCGTACCAGCAAGGTGCTGTCGAGGTCCGAGGTGACGTGTCCGGTCAGGGACGCCCGGTCCATGGTCACCGAGGCCAGGCCGATGCCGCGGCCGTAGACGGCGACGATCTCGGGGCGGGCCTCGGTGCCGTCGGGGAGGTAGAGCGGCAGCCGGTCGCCGACGCCGGCGCCGGTGGAGTTCGCCAGGGTCCGGTCGATGGCGATACGGCCGGTGCCGAGCCGCTGGAGGCTGCCTTCGCGTACGTCGAGGTCCTGCACTTTCGCCAGCTGCGCGGCGGAGCCGGTGACGCCCTGGGTCGCGGCGCCTTCCAGCGACTTGAACTCGCCGGAGCCGGCCGGGATCAGCACCTCGGTGTTCAGCAGGCCGACGGCGGCCTCCACGCCCGGGGCGCGGGCGGCGCGGGCCGTCGCGTCCGCCGGGAGTCCGGCCGGGTCCGTGACCACGTGGTCCGCGGTGACGCCCGCGCGCAGTTGCCCGTCGGCGACATGGGCCTCGCTCGTGTGCATGAAGACGAGGGTCGAGGCGAACGCCATGGCCAGCACGATCGGGGTGATCGCGGAGGCCGTACGGCGGGCATGGGTACGGGAGTTGGCGGCCGCCAGTCCGGCGGCCGGGCCGGCGCCGCGCAGCGGGAGGCCGAAGAGGCCCGCGCAGAGCCGCGCCACCAGCGGGCCGAGCAGCGCGACGGCGAGCATGAAGAGCATGACGACACCGAGGGCGGCGCCCGCCGCGTCTCCTCCCGTCGAGGAGGCGGACAGCCCGGTGAGGAACCCACCGCCGACCAGGGCGGCGACGCCCAGTCCGGTACGGATCACACCGGGCCGCAGCCGTTCCACCGAGGCGTCGGTGAGCGCCTGTCCCGGCTTGGTCCTCGCGGGCCGGCGCCCGGCCGTCCAGCCGGCGACGAGCGCGGTGAGCAGCCCGACCGCGACGGCGGCGAGCAGGGGGAACACGGAGACGTGCATCCGCACCGCCTCGGGGATCGCGCCGCGGTCCCGGAGCTGCCCGAACCACCAGTGCGCGAGCCCGATGCCGGGCAGGCAGCCGATGATCCCGGCGAGCGGCGCGACGAGCAGTGCCTCGCCGGCGACCGCGCGGCGCACCTGTCGGGGGGTGGCGCCGACGGCGCGCAGCAGTGCGAACTCGCGGGCCCGCTGGGAGACGGACAGGGCCACGGTCCCGGCCGCGGTGAGGATCGCGACGATGGTGGCGATGCCGCCGAAGGAACCGCCGATCCCGAACAGCGTCCCCTTGGCGTGCCCGAGTCCCGGTTCCTCGACGGCGCCGCGGTCGTCGCCGAGGCGCACATGGGCCTCGGAGCCGGCCAGGGCCTCGCGTACGGAGTCGGCGAGGGCGTCGGTGCCGGTGCCCGGCCGCGCCAGAACGGCGATGGCGTCCGCCTTGCCGGGGTGGCCGGCGAGCACGGGGGCCTGGGTGTCGGCGAACCAGGCGAGCGTGGTGGCGCCGGTGTCCCGGACGGTCTCCGCGGGACCGGCCTCGGCGGCACCGGCGACCCGGAAGTCCCGCTGCCCTGCGGCGGTGCGCAGCGTGACGGTGTCGCCGACAGCGGCCCGCGCGGCCCGGGCGGTACCCGCGTCGAGCACGACCTCGCCCTCGCGGGGCGCGGAGCCGGTGGTCAGCGCGGTGCCGGTGAAGACGTGCGAGCCCCATCCGTGCCCGGTCAACACACCGCCCGGGACGGGCAGTTCTGGCTCTGCGCGCACCGGGAAGGTGAAGTCCGGTACGGCGGTGGCCGCGCCCGGCGCCCCGGCGGCCTTCGCCGCCAGCCCGGCGTCCACCCGGGCCGTGTCCGGCAGCGGGACCTTCTCCTCCTCGCGGTCCTCGCCGCCGCCGGTGACCAGGGGGACGTACTGGTCCGCCGCCGCGACGACCGGCGCGTTCGCGTACCGCTCAGGCGGCACCGACGCCCGCAGGCCGGTCTCCAGCAGGATGCCGCAGGCCGAGACGATCAGCGCGGACATCAGCAGCGCCAGGAAGGTCCCCGCGAAGGACGCGGGCTTGAAGCGGACGGCCTCGCGGGCGAGTCCGTTGGGGCGCCTCATGCCGCTGCCCCCGCCATCGTGTCCGCGCCGGAGGTACGGGCGGTGAGCGCCGCCATCCGCGCCGCGACGCGCTCCGCCGAACCGCCGTCCAGGCCATCGGCGAAGGCACCGTCCGCGAGGAACAGCACGCGGTCGGCCCAGGCTGCGGCGACCGGGTCGTGGGTGACCATGACGACGGTGGCACCGAGGGTGTCCACCGCGTGCCGGAGCAGGCCGAGGACCTCGGCGGCGGTGCCGGTGTCGAGGGCGCCGGTGGGTTCGTCGGCGAACACCACGTCCGGGCGCGTGACCAGCGCGCGGGCGACGGCCACCCGCTGCTGCTGGCCGCCGGACAACTCGGCGGGCCGGCGCCGCGCCTTGTCGGCGAGCCCGACCCGGGCGAGCACCTCGGCCGCCAGGCGAGGGTCCTGGCGCTGTCCGGCCAGCCGCATGGGCAGCAGGACGTTCTGCTCCACGGTCAGTGACGGCAGCAGGTTGAACGCCTGGAAGACGAAGCCGACGCGGCTGCGACGCAGCTCGGTCAACTCGTTCTCGCTCATCCCGGTGATCTCCGTACCGCCCAGGCGCACGGAGCCCGCCGTCGGCCGGTCGAGGCCCGCGGCGCACTGCAGGAAGGTGGACTTGCCGGACCCGGAGGGTCCCATGACAGCGGTGAAGGTGCCGCGCGGGAGGGCCAGGTCGACGCCCGCGAGGGCGTGCACCGAGCCCGCGCCGCGGCCGTACTGCCGCCGGACACCGCGCAGTTCGACGGCGACACCGGGTGTGGCGGCCGGGGCCACCGGTCCGTTGTCGGTCTGCTGTCGCTTGCCCCTGCGTAGCCTCATGTGCCGCCCTTTCGCGATCTCTCCTCGTGATGGGCAGGAGTGTGCGGAGGCGGTCGCGCGCCGGGCGTCATACCCGGGAGCCAAGATGGAGGTGCTACCGGGGTAGGGGGTGGGTGAGGTACCCCGCCGGGGCCTACTCCCCCGGGGTGACCAGCCCCGATTCGTACGCGAAGACCACCGCCTGGGCGCGGTCGCGCAGGTCGAGCTTGGTGAGGACACGGCTGACGTGTGTCTTCACCGTCTGCTCGGCCAGTACCAGCGTCGCGGCGATCTCCGTGTTGGACCGGCCGCGGGCCACCAGCGTGAGCACCTCGGTCTCGCGCTGGGTCAGGGCCTTGAGCCGCAGCGCGGGCTTGCCCCGGGCGGCGGGACGCTGCCGGGCGAAGTCGGCGATCAGGCGGCGGGTCACGGAGGGGGCGAGCAGTGCGTCGCCCGCGGCCACCACCCGTACCGCCGCGATCAGGTCGGCCGGCGGCGCGTCCTTGAGCAGGAAGCCGCTGGCGCCCGCGCGCAGCGCCTCGTAGACGTAGTCGTCGACGTCGAAGGTGGTGAGCATCAGCACGCGCGGCCGGTGTGTCACGCCCGGCGGGGGTTCGAGGATGCGGCGCGCGGCCTCCAGGCCGTCCATCTCGGGCATCCGTACGTCCATCAGCACGACGTCGGGATGGACCTGCCGGCTCAGTTCGACGCCCCGCGCGCCGTCGGGGGCCTCGCCCACCACGTCGATGTCGCTCTGGGCGGCCAGCAGCGCGGCGAAGCCCGCGCGCACCATGGCCTGGTCGTCGACGATGATGACGCGCGTCGTCACGTGAGGTCCTTCTCCGTCAGGGGTAGTTGTGCGGCGACCCGGAAGCCGCCGTCCGGCAGCGGGCCCGCGTCGAGGGTGCCGTCGGCGAGCCGGACCCGCTCGCGCATGCCGACGAGGCCGTGTCCGGTGCCGCTCGCCTCCAGAGGTGCGGCGGGCGGCTCGGGCGGCGGCCCGTTGACGACGAGGACGGTGAGCCGCGTCCCGTCCTCGGCGAGGGACACCGACACCTGGGTGGGGGCGCCCGGCGCGTGCCGTACGACGTTGGCGAGGGCCTCCTGGACGATGCGGTACGCGGAGAGCCCCACCGTCTCGGGCACATCGGCGTCGCAGGGGGTGAACTCCACCGGCACCCCCGCCCGTACGGTCGCCTCGACCAGTTGCCCGATCCGCGACAGGCCCGGCTGGGGCACCAGCTCGCCGTGCGCGTCCTCGCTGCGCAGTACGCCGAGGAGCCGGCGCATCTCGCCGAGCGACTCGCGCGCGGCCGCCGCGATGGACGTGAACTCCTCCCGTGCCTGCGGCGTCAGCCGGTCCAGGCGGTAGGCGGCGGTGTCCGCCTGCACCGTGATGACGGACATGTGGTGCGCCACCACGTCGTGCAACTCGCGGGCGATGCGGGCGCGTTCCTCCAGGAGTGTCCGCCGGTCGCGCTCGGCGGCGCTGATCGTCTGCTGCTCGGCCAGCCTGCGCTGCACCTCGTACCGCTCGCGGAGCGCGCCGGTGAGCAGCAGGGTGACGCCGCTGAGGATGGTGAGCAGGGCGGTCATGCCGTCGGCGCCGTGCGGGGCGACGAACATCAGACCGGTGTTGGCCGCGGCCGTCGCCAGCCACACCAGGATCAGCGTCCGGCGCGACTCGCGCAGGCCGAGGGCGAGGCAGAGGCCGACGTATCCGACGATCTGCATGGGCGGGAACGGCCACAGCAGCCGTGCCTCGAAGTCGACGGTGAGCAGGGCGAGCGCCCCGGCCACGTCCGCGACGAAGATCACGTACCAGGCCCGCAGCGGGCGCACCACGGCGAGCAGCAGCGGTGCCGCCTGGGGTACGGCGAGGGCGCTGGCGATACCGGCGTTCAAGCCGTAGTCGGCGCTGAGCACCTGGATGGTGGTGGGCAGCAGGGCGCAGCACAGCACGAACGCCAGGACCCACGGCAGCAGCCGCACCCATCGCCGCGCCGCCCCCGCGAGCAGCGCGCCCGAGGGCTTTCCCTCCGCCGAGATCATGTGCCCCAGCCTAGGCCCGACGCGGGGCCGGGGTGCTCGAGACCGCCCGGGCCGCCTGACCTCGGGGTCCTGGTGCCGTACGGCACACCGTCCTGGGCCGGGACGCCTGACGCCGCCCTGGTGCCGGGGCGCCTGACGCCGCCCTGGTCCGGGTCCTGCGCCGGGCGCGGCCCCCCTGGCCCCGGGAGTCGCGACCGGGTCCCGGGCCGCCGGCCCGTCCTGGTCTTGGACCCGGTCCGGGACGTGTGATGCCGTC
>NZ_JAPSKN010000071.1:0-19882 GCF_031181705.1 Streptomyces sp. | reverse complement strand
CGCCTGACGCCGCCCTGGTCCGGGTCCTGCGCCGGGCGCGGCCCCCCTGGCCCCGGGAGTCGCGACCGGGTCCCGGGCCGCCGGCCCGTCCTGGTCTTGGACCCGGTCCGGGACGTGTGATGCCGTCCGGCCCCGGTTCGGTGACCGGCCGTCCGGCCCGGGACACCCCGGGCCGGGACACCGTCTGGCACCGGCCCCGAGCCGGGACGACCGTATGGCACACCACCCCGGCCCGGGACGCCGTCTGGCCCACCCGCCTGAAGGTGCCAGGCCCCGTTCACGGGGACTACTCGGTGCGCAGGCCGTCCGGGCGCATCAGTTTCAGCAGGGGTGGCAGGCTCAGCAGGGTCACCACCAGGACGACGCCCGCGCCGATCCCGGCCATCGACAGCACACTCGGCCAGTCCACCCGGACGGACAGGTTCACCATCCGCAGCAGGACCGCGCCCAGGGCCATCCCCACCGCCGTGGCCAGCAGCAGGCCCAGCCCGATCGGGATCGCCGTCTGCCACAGCACCGACAGCCCGAGGGTGCGGCGCCGGGTGCCGAAGGCCACCAGCGCGGACAGCAGCTTGCGGCGTTCGCGCAACTGCTCCAGCTGCGAGACCAGCAGGCTCGCCCCGATCAGCGCCAGCACGGCCGCGGCGCCGACGAACAGGCCGGTGCGGATGGTCGCGTAGCGCTCGTTGCGCTCGACGGCGTGCCAGACGATGGGGTCGACCGTGGGGTCGATCCGGGCCGCCGTGTTGCGCACGTGCTCGTACGCGTTCGGCTCACCGGGGGAGAGGCTCAGGTAGAGCTCCTTCTGCGCGAGCGAGGCCAGCTCGGCGGAGTCCGCGCCCGGCGTGATCAGGATGCCGCCGCGCTCGGTGCCGGTCGGGTCCTCGCGGGACTCGGCCTTCCGGATGCCCTTCGGCACGGTCCAGGAGAACTGCCTGCCGGGCTGGTCCACGCTCTCGCCGTCCAGCCACAGCGTCTTGCCCGGCTTGCCCAGCTTGTTCGTGTAGGTGTCGTACTCGGCGCCGTGGACGGCGAAGACGTCACCGTCGCGGCAGGAGGGCAGCGCGGCCACCTCGCGCAGCGAGGCGCAGTCCCCGAGGGTGACCTGGACGACGGACTCCGCGTCGGCGCCCCGGCCGTGGAGGTACGTCTCCGACAGTGCGATGACCTTGCGGACGCCCTCGGTGTCGCGGAACTTCCCGGCGGTGGAGACGGCGTCGATGCGGTCGGGCACGCGCACCTGCATCTGGGCACGCGCCACGTCGTACTGCGACGCGGCCGTGTAGTTGCCCTCCACCCCGGCGAACATCATCTGCAGCGCGATCGCCCCGGCCACCGCCACCGCGATGCCGTTGACCATGCGGGCCGCCGCACCGCTGCTCAACTGGAGCCTGCGCACCGCCAGTTGCCAGGCGACGCCGCCCGGGCCGAGCCGGGCCACGACCGTCTCGACGACCCAGGGCAGCAGGGCCGTGACGCCGACGAGCAGCAGCATCACACCGCCGACCACGAGGTACTGGTTGAAGGTCCCCTCGTCGTCGCCCTGCCCGATCATCGGGGCGAGCATCGCGAGCCCGCCGAGCGGCAGCAGCAGCCGCCACCACAGCCGGCGCCGCGCGGGCCTGGCGGTGCGCACCACCCCGAGCGGCTCGATGACCACCCCGCGCAGCGCGAACAGGGTCACCAGCACGGCGGCCGTCGGCACCGCCAGCGCGACCAGCGCGGCCAGCAGGGGAGAGGGGTTCAGATAGCTCGGGAAGACACTGACGTGGAACACCTCGACCGTGGCCGCCAGTTCGCGTCCGAGCAGGAAGAACCCGGTGCCGAGGACGAGTCCGAGCACGGAGCCGGCGAGCGCCTCGCCGGCGGCGATCCGCCGGGTCATCCGGCTGTCGGAGCCGACCAGCCGCAGCGCCGCGAGCCGGCGGTCGCGCCGCTCGCCGCCGAACCGCACGGCCGCCGCGATGAACACGGCGACCGGCATCAGCAGCACCACGAAGACGACCAGGACCAGCAGGAGCAGCACCGGGTCCCAGGGCTCGGACGACCCCAGGCCCGGGTTGCCGAAGCTGTCGATCCGCGCGCCCGCGGCGGAGGAGTCGAGCCGGTCGGCCAGCCCCTTGCCGCCGGCGTAGTAGGCGAGTTCCCGGGAGCCGATGAGCCCCTGCTCGCCGATGGTGCCGGTGATCCGGTAGGGCAGCCGCTCCCGCAGCAGCTTCCCGCCGTCGGACGCCAGCAGTTCCTTCAGCGCGGGCGAGACGATCATGTCGCCTTCGGCCGGGAATCCGGCCAGGCCCGGCGGCAGCGGGGCCTTCGGGCCCTCCGGCTCCAGCAGGCGGCCCCGCACGTCCCGGTCGTGGAACATGGTGTCCGCGTCGAGCACGACCAGGGTGTCGTCGGCCTTCGGGATCTTCTGCTGGCTCAGCGTGTGGTCGCTGCGGGCCTCCTCGCGCCGGTCCCGTTCGGCCAGCGCGCCCGGCAGGGCGGTGGTGAGCAGCAGCAGCGCCACACCGAGCCCGACGCCGACGGCCGTCAGCAGCGCCCGGGTCCACCCCTCACGCCCGCCCGCGAAGGCGAAGCGCACCCCCATGCCCAGGTCCCGCACCCACTGCCTCAGGCTCATACGACCCGCTCCATGTCCCGCGACCTGCCGTCCCGTACGACGATCTCGCGGTCGGAGTACGCGGCCACGCGGGCCTCGTGCGTGACGAGCACCACGGCCGTGCTGGCCGACCGGGCGGCATCCGTGAGCAGTTCCATCACGCGCTCGCCGTTGAAGGAGTCCAGCGCGCCGGTCGGCTCGTCGGCGAAGACGACCCGGGGGTCGGTCACCAGCGCCCGGGCGACGGCGACCCGCTGCCCCTGACCGCCGGAGACCTCGCCCGGCCGCTTGCCGCGCAGGTCGTCCACCTCCAGCCGCTCCATCCACGCGAGGGCGGCCCGCTCGGCCTCCTTGCGGGACGAGCCGTTCAGCCGCAGCGGCAGGGCCACGTTCTCCACACAGGTCAGTTCGGGCACGAGCTGCCCGAACTGGAACACGAACCCGAACTCCGAGCGCCGCAGCGCGCTGCGCTCGGCATCGCTCATCGCGGTGACCTCGCGCCCGTTGTACGTGATCGAGCCCGAGTCGGGCGTGACGATCCCGGCGAGGCAGTGCAGCAGCGTCGACTTGCCCGACCCGGACGGGCCCATCACGGCGACGACCTCGCCCGGGTGGATGGAGAACTCGGCCCCGTCGAGCGCGGTGGTCGGCCCGTACGCCTTGCGCAGGTCCTGGGCGGTGAGCAGTGAACCAGCGGGAATCGTCACCGGGTCACCGCCTCGCGGAGCTTGTCCAGCCGGGCCGCGGTCAGCTCCAGCCAGCGCAGGTCCGCCTCCAGGTGGAACAGCGCGTGGTCGCAGATGAGCTGGTCGGCGAGGTCGCCCTTGCGCTTGCGGTCGGTGAGGATGCGCATGCTGCGCAGGTGCTCCGAGCGCTGGGTGTCGAGGATGTCGGAGGCGTCGCGGTGGGTGAGCAGCGCGAGGACGACCTTGGTGTAGAGGGTCGACTGCAGGTACGGCTCCGGCTTCTCCGGCGTCGCGAGCCAGCGCTCGACGTCGGTGATGCCGGCCTCGGTGATGGCGTACCGCTTGCGCTCGGGACCGCCGCCCGCCTCGATGCCGTCGACCTCGACGAGCCCGTGCTTCAGCAGCCGGGACATCGTCGAGTAGACCTGGCCGTAGTGGAGCGGCCGGTCGTGACCGAACTTCTCGTCGAAGGCCCGCTTCAGGTCGTAACCGTGCCGCGGACCGGACTCCAGGAGCCCCAGAAGAGTGTGACCGATGGACATGACCAGGACTGTACACGGGGTGTATACGCCGGATGTATACGCCGAGTGTGTAGATCATGGCGGGGCGTGCGACCACCCAGGTCGGGGGGCGTTGTCACGGTTCCGCAACAGCCCCCCGGCCGAACAGCCCCCGGGAGCCGAACGGCCCCCCGGGGGCGTACAGCCCCGGAGGCCGTTCAGGTCGACGGCGGACCGGAGGTGGGACCGCCCTGCGGGCCGGGCGGGCGGCCCCGCCGGGGCAGCGGGCCGGTGTCCCGCGGCAGCCGCCCCGCCTCGGCCAGGGCCCTGCGCAGCAGGAACTCGATCTGCGCGTTCGCCGACCGCAACTCGTCCCCGGCCCACCGGGCCAGCGCCTCGTACACCGCCGGGTCGAGCCGCAGCAGCACCTGCTTGCGCTGCTGCGGCCGCCGCTGGGAGGGGGAACCCTCGGAAGGAGCCGTCACTGGTAGAGCGTCCCGGCGTTGAGGACGGGCTGCGGGGCCCGGTCGCCGCACAGCACCACCAGCAGGTTGGAGACCATCGCGGCCTTGCGCTCCTCGTCGAGCGTGACGAGGTCCCGCTCGGTGATCCGGGCGAGCGCCGACTCGACCATGCCGACGGCGCCCTCCACGATCTGCCGCCGGGCCGCGACCACCGCTCCGGCCTGCTGCCGCTGGAGCATCGCCGAGGCGATCTCGGGGGCGTAGGCGAGGTGCGTGAAGCGCGACTCGATGATCTGCACGCCGGCCGCCTCCACGCGAGCGTGCAGTTCGACCGCCAGCTTCTCGGTGATCTCCTCGGCGTTGCCGCGCAGCGAGAGGCCGTCCTCCTCGTGCGCGTCGTAGGGGTACTCGATGGCGATGTGCCGCACGGCCGCCTCGGTCTGCGTGGAGACGAACTCGATGTAGTCGTCCACCTCGAACGTCGCCTGGGCGGTGTCCTCGACGCGCCACACCACGACCGCGGCCAGCTCGATCGGGTTGCCGTAGGCGTCGTTGACCTTCAGGACGGCCGTCTCGTGGTTGCGCACGCGGGTGGAGATCTTCGTGCGCGACGTGAAGGGGTTCACCCAGCGCAGGCCGTCCTGCCGGATCGTGCCGCGGTACCGGCCGAAAAGCTGGACGACGCGGGCCTCGCCCGGCGCCACCATGTTCAGCCCGCACATGGCGAGGAAGGCCGCGAGCGCGATCAGGATGCCGGCGATGATCAGGGCGGCCTTGGCGCCGGTCGCCGAGACCGTCGTGGCCGCCGCGATCAGCCCGGCGCCGGCCAGCAGCCCGAGCAGCCCGAGCAGCAGGGCGAGCCCGCCGCCGATGCTGTGCGCTGCGAACTCCCGTACGCGGGGCGCCGGCATCTCGGGCACATCGGCGGTGAGCTGCGCGTCGTGTGTGGTCATGGGTGTCCCCCGGTTCCTCTGAGAAGCCACTCCTGCAAGCTTCTGTCTAGCTAAGTGATATCACTTTACCCCGCACTGGCAACCTGACACGTGTCTCGTACGTCGGTTCCGTTGGGATGGGTGCTGATTGTCACGTCCGCAAAGACCCGGATCGACAGCCCTTTCTCTTATCTCCCGGTGTTAGCTTTCTGAGCTGACCTGAGCGGCGAACCTGTGTGACATGTGAGCACACATGAACGAAGCGGAGCGGATCGGACCGATGGGACGAGCGGAAGAGAGACGCGCCCGACAGCGCGGTGGGCGCCGGGCGGCGCCCAGGCGCCGCCGTTCGTCGGGCGCGGCCGGGAAGAGCGGCATACGCGCGCTCTTCACCTGGAAGAAGATCCTCGGCACCTTCCTCGGCCTGTGCCTGCTCGGGATGGGCGCCTTCATCGTGCTGTACATGGTGATCGACATCCCGGAGGGGAACGCCGACGCCAAACGGCAGAGCAACATCTACAAGTACAGCGACGGCTCGATCATGGCCCGCGACGGCGAGGTCAACCGCGAGGTCGTCGACCTGGCCCGGGTCCCCAAGGAAGTGCGCCTCACCTTCGTCGCCGCCGAGAACAAGACCTTCTACAAGGACGCCGGCGTGGACCTCAAGGGCACGGCCCGCGGTCTGCTCAACACCCTCGCCGGCAAGGGCGCGCAGGGCGGTTCGACGATCACCCAGCAGTACGTCAAGAACTACTACCTGACGCAGGAACAGACCGTCTCGCGCAAGCTGAAGGAACTGGTCATCTCGCTGAAGCTGGACCGGGAGAAGTCCAAGGACTACATCCTCGCCGGCTACATCAACACCAGTTACTACGGCCGTGGCGCCTACGGCATCCAGGCCGCCGCCCAGGCCTACTACCGGACCGACGCCGAGAAGCTCACCGTCGCGCAGGGCGCTTACCTGGCCGCGCTGCTCCAGGCCCCCAGCCAGTACGACTGGGCCGTCGCCTCGGAGACCGGCAGGAAGCTGGTGAAGGCCCGATGGAACTACGTCCTGGACAACATGGTCGACGAGGGCTGGCTCAGCGAGTCGGAGCGGGCCGGAACGAAGTTCCCGGTGCCGAAGGAGCCCAAGCCCGCCCCGGGGATGGAGGGCCAGAAGGGCTACCTGGTCAACGCGGCCAACGCGGCGCTGGAGCGGCAGCTCGTCGCCGACGGCACCGCCGGCAGCGCCAAGGAGGCCGAGGCGATGGTCAACGCCGGCGGCTGGACCGTCACGCTGAACGTCGACCGGAAGAAGCAGGCGGCCCTGGAGAAGTCGGTCAGGCAGCAGCTGACCAGCAAGCTCGACCCGGGCAAGCGGGCGGTCGACGCGGACGTCCAGGCCGGTGCCGTGTCCGTGAACCCGAAGACGGGCGCCGTCGTCGCGATGTACGGGGGCGCGGACTACTTCAAGCACTACGTGAACAACGCCACCCGCTCCGACTACCAGCCGGCCTCCACCTTCAAGCCGGTCATCCTGGCCGCGGCCCTGGAGGAGCAGGCGAAGACGCAGGACGGCAAGCCGATCACCGCGAGCACGGTCTACGACGGCACCAGCAAGCGCCCGGTCGTCGACAACGGCAGCAAGGTCGGCTTCGCGCCGGAGAACGAGGACGACGCGGACTACGGCCCGATCTCCGTCCAGACGGCCATGAACAAGTCCGTCAACTCCGTCTTCGCGCAGATGGGCGTCGACGTCGGCATGGAGAAGGTCGTCGAGGTCGCCGGCAAGCTCGGCATGGACACCGAGAACATGGAGGCCGTGCCCGCCCAGACCCTCGGCAGCATGGGCGCGAGCCCGCTGGAGATGGCCGGGGTCTACGCCACCCTCGACAACCACGGCAAGAAGGTCACCCCGGCCCTCGTGAAGTCGGCCGAGCACCTGAACAAGACAGTGACCATGCCCGACCCCGTCGGCGAGCAGGTCATCAGCCGCGAAGCCGCCGACACGGTGACCTCGGTGCTGACCGGCGTGGTCGACGACGGCACCGCCCGGGCGTCCGTGCGCGACAACCCCCTGCGCGACGGCCAGCAGGTCGCCGGCAAGACCGGCACGTCCGACAACAACAAGTCGGCCTGGTTCACCGGCTACACGCCGGGCCTGGTCACCTCGGTGGGTCTGTTCGGAGAGGACAACAAACCGCCGTACCGGCAGGTTCCCATGTACAAGGCCGGCGGCCAGCCCCGGGTCAACGGCGGTGGCTTCCCGGCGCAGATCTGGGCGGCGTACACCTTCGGTGTGATGGGTGACGTCGAGAAGTTCGACCTGGAGACGCAACAGGGCGCGGCCGTCGAGCCGACGTGGACGCCGACACCGTCCCAGTCGCCCACCCAGGAGCCGACGCGGGAGCCGACCACCGAGGCGCCGTCGTCGTCCCCGCCGCCGACCAGCGAGGAGCCGACCACCACCCCGCCGACGAAGCCGTCGACGACCCCGCCCACCTCCTCCCCGCCGGCGAAGCCGTCGACGACACCGCCGGACGACGGCGGCGGCCCGTTCGAGCCGGTCAAGCCGGACGAGGACGAGTAGGGACGGCACGCGCGAAGGGCGCCCGGTGTGCACCGGGCGCCCTTCGCGCGTTCCCGCGGCGGCTCAGCCGCGGTTGAGCTCGAACCACACCACCTTGCCCGTGCTGAGCCGGGTCGCACCCCAGCGCCGGGCCAGCCGGTTCACCAGGTACAGGCCCCGCCCGCCCTCGTCGGTGGCCCGGGCCTGCCGCAGCCGCGGCAACTGCGGGACGTCGTCCCCCACTTCACAGCGCAGCACGTCCGTGCGCAGCAGCCGCAGGGTCACCGGCCGGGACGCGTACCGCACGGCGTTGGTGACGACCTCGCTGACCAGCAGCTCCACGGAGTCGCTGAGCTCCTCCAGGCCCCAGCGCTGCAGCGCGCGCCGGGCCAGCCGGCGGGCCCGGCCGGGAGCGGCGTCCTCCGGCTCCAGGAACCAGTACGCCACGTCGCTGGGCGCGATCCCGTCGAAGCGGGCGGCGAGCAGCGCGATGTCGTCGTCCCGGTCGCCCGGGCCGAGCATGTCGAGCACCTCGTCGCACAGCGCTTCCAGGGGCGGCGGATGGTCGGGACCGGTGAGCTGCGCGGTCGCGGCGAGCTTCTCCCGCAGCTGCTCGATGCCGGTCCACACGTCCCGCAGGCGCGACTCGACCAGGCCGTCGGTGTACAGCAGCAGTGTCGCCCCGGCGGGTGCGTCCAGCTCCACCGCCTCGAAGTCGACACCGCCGACCCCGATGGGGGCGCCGGCCGGCACCCGCAGCACCTCGGCACGGCCGCCCAGGTGGAGCAGGACGGGCGGCGGGTGACCGGCGTTGGCGATGGTGATGCGGTGCGCCACCGGGTCGTAGACCGCGTACAGGCAGGTCGCCATGCGGTCCACGCCGAGGCGCTGGGCCTGTTCGTCGAGGTGGTGCAGGACCTCCTGCGGCGGCAGGTCGAGGCCGGCGAGCGTCTGGGCCGTCGTGCGCAGCTGGCCCATGATGGCGGCCGACGTCATGGAGTGGCCCATGACATCGCCGACGACCAGGGCGACGCGGCTGCCCGGCAGCGGGATCGCGTCGTACCAGTCGCCGCCGACCCGGGCGGTCTCCGCGGCCGGCAGGTAGCGCGAGGCGAGCCGCACGCCCGTCGGACGGGGCAGCGTCTCGGGCAGCATGGTGCGCTGCAACTCGTCCGCGATGTAGGCCTCGCGCCCGTACAGCACGGCCTTGTCGATGCCGAGGGCGCTGTGCGTGGCGAGCTGGGCGGCCACCAGCAGGTCGTCCGGCTCGAAGGCGATGCGCTCGGGGCGGCGCAGGAACAGGGCGGCACCGATCACCCGGCGCCGGCCGCGCAGCGGCGCGAGGATCGCGCGCTGCCCGTCCGGCACGGCGAACTCGCCGCCCTCGCCGAGCAGCTCCGGCAGTGCGGCGCGGGCCGCGGGGGCGTCGGTGAACACCGGGCGCACCCCGCGCAGCACCTCGGCGAGCGCGCTGCCGGGCCGGACCTCGCACAGCTCGGCGCCGACCGAGTCCAGCTCGTTCGGCTCGGGCTGCGCGGCCGGCAGGAAGCCGTTGTCGGTGTCGCGCTCCACCGGTATCCGGTCGGTGCGGCGCAGCCGCAGCACCAGCGGGCCGGTGGGCCGCTCGTCGCCGACGGGCAGCGGGTCGCGCAGATAGACCAGGATCGCGTCGGAGAACGTCGGCACGGTCGCCCGGCACAGTCCCATCACGATCTCGTCGAGGTCGATGCCGCGGGCGATCCGCCGCGTGGCGGCCCCGACGAACCGCAGCCGGTCGCCGTCCCGCCGCATGGGCGTGGGGCGGCCGGGCGGCAGGCTCTGACCGGTGCGGCGCTCCTGCCCGCCGGCGCTCGCGCCCTGCCGGTCCTGTTCGTCGGCCGGCTGCAGCGGAATGCCCTCGGGGGCGGGGCGCGGCCGGGGGGTGTCGCGCTCGGCGGTCTGCTCGGCACCCGGCTGGGAGTGCTCGGAGGCGGGGTCGCTCACGGTGTCCTTGCCCTTGCCGAACGGCGTGGAGGTGCCCGGCTGAGACGTGCCCGGCGGAGTGTGGGCCGTCGTGACCGGAACGGTGACGTCGCCGCCGCAGCGGCCCTGGACCGGTAAGGCGCCGGCGCCGGGCGCACGGGCCGGTGCCGGGGTATGCACGAGCGCCCCGCGGGGGTCCGCGGGGTCGACGCCCGGCTGGGGGCGTTCGAAGGAGGTCGGCTGCTCCGTCACGCGTGTCGAATCCATCCGTCCGGGGCTGCACGCCAGGTGTGCAGCTTCTCCCGCCGAAACTCCGATACCCGGAATACGTGCCCCAGGAACGGAATTCCCGCGTGGTCAGAGGTTGTTCCTGTGCCACCGGCGGGCCGCCCGCGGCCCGTGGGGCCCGCGAGGCAGGCCCTGCCGGTGTTGCCCTCGTACCCCTCGCTCACGTCCTGCCGCCCCTCGGTGACGATCGGTCAAGCTCAGCGCGTGCTCCGGTAGTTGCCGCCGCGCGCCCTTGCGGAGGACGATCCTACGTTTCTTGCCCGGGGGCGCATCAAGGGTCTCATGAGGACACGTGCGCGGGCGTACGATCCCAGTCCTCCGGCAGTGACGGTACCCCCCAGGAGGGGTCCGGGCGCCAGTGCTGCCAGCCTTCCGAGAACGGCGGCCCCCAGGCGCGGATCACCTCCACCGCGGCCCGCCCCGCCGCCCGTACCCTTTCCGCCTGCCGGTCGTCCATCAGCCCGTCCCGCAGCGCCTGGGCGAACTCGTCCTCGTCGCGCCAGTGCCAACTGCGGTCGGGGTGGACGGAGATGTCGAGGAAGTGGTCCTCCGAGTCGACGCCGCCCTCCCAACGGACCAGCGGCTCCTCCAGGTTCACGTACCAGTTCTTGAACTGCCAGCCCGGCTCCCAGAACAGCCACACGGACCAGGGCTGGCCGGGCCGGGCCAGCTTGAGCACGCCCGTGCCCAGCCACCGGCCGCGCCGGACGGTCCGCGGCTTGGTGTAGCGCGACTCCAGCGGCTCCTGGTGCACCGGGGTGCCGTCGGCGAGTACCGGCTTGACGCACTCGGTGCCGGGCGCCAGCCACACGGCGAGCAGCTCCGCGTCGTCCCGGACGACGGTGACCGGACGCGCGATGTGCACGTGCGGGCCGCCGTTCTCCCGGTACCGCCACAGGATCCGGCTCCCGGGTGCCCAGAAGCCCGTCGCACCGCCCTTTGCCACGCGTCTCACCGCTCCGCCCTCCGCCATGGACAGATATTAGGTGCCATGGGCATACGACGCTGCGGCGCGTGTCACGGTTCACGCGCCGGGCGTACGGTGCCGGAAGACGTCACGGGTGCGTCATCCGCAGGACGTCCAGCGCCTCGTCCAGCTGCTCCAGGGTCAGGTCCCCGCGCTCCACGTACCCGCTGTCCAGGACGACCTGACGGATCGTCCTGCGCTCGGCCAGGGCCTTCTTGGCGACCTTCGCGGCCTCCTCGTAGCCGATGTACTTGTTGAGCGGCGTGACGACCGAGGGGGAGGACTCGGCGTACTCGCGCGCCCGCTCACGGTCCGCGGTGATGCCGTCGACGGTCCGGTCGGCGAGCAGCCGCGTCACGTTGGCGAGCAGCCGGATCGACTCCAGCACGTTCTTCGCGATGACCGGCAGCATCACGTTGAGCTCGAAGTTCCCGGCGGCCCCGGCGGTGGCCACGGTGGCGTCGTTGCCCACGACCTGGGCGGCGACCATGAGCACGGCCTCCGGGATGACCGGGTTCACCTTGCCCGGCATGATCGAGGAGCCGGGCTGGAGGTCGGGCAGGGCGATCTCGGCCAGGCCGGTGCGCGGCCCGGAGGCCATCCACCGCAGGTCGTTGGCGATCTTCGTCAGTCCGACCGCGATGGTCCGCAGCTGCCCGCTGGTCTCGACGATGCCGTCCCGGGCGCCCTGCGCCTCGAAGTGGTCCCGGGCCTCGGTCAGGGGCAGCCCGGTGGTGTGGGCGACCTCCTCGATGACGGCGGCGGAGAAGCCGGGCGGGGTGTTGATGCCGGTGCCGACGGCCGTGCCGCCGAGGGGCAGTTCGGCGAGCCGGGGCAGGGACGCGTGCAGCCGCTCGACCCCGTAGCGCACCTGGGCGGCGTACCCGCCGAACTCCTGCCCCAGCGTCACGGGGGTGGCGTCCATCAGGTGGGTCCGCCCCGACTTCACGACGTCGGCGAACTCCTCGGCCTTGCGTTCCAGGGAGGCGGCGAGGTGCTCCAGGGAGGGGATCAGGTCGCGCGTCACCGCGGCGGTGGCGGCGATGTGGATGGAGGACGGGAAGACGTCGTTGGACGACTGGGAGGCGTTGACGTGGTCGTTCGGGTGCACGGGGCGCCCGAGCCGCTCACTGGCCAGGGTGGCGATGACCTCGTTGGTGTTCATGTTGGACGAGGTCCCGGACCCGGTCTGGAACACGTCGACGGGGAAGTGCTCGTCCCACCGGCCCTCGGCGACCTCCCCGGCCGCCTCCTGGATCGCCCGGGCGACGTCCTCGTCCAGGACCCCCAGCTCGGCGTTGACCTTGGCAGCGGCGCCCTTGATCCGGGCGAGGGCCTCGATGTGCGCGCGCTCGATGCGCTGCCCGGAGACGGGGAAGTTCTCCACCGCCCGCTGGGTCTGGGCCCGCCACTTGGCATGGGCGGGCACCCGCACCTCGCCCATGGAGTCGTGCTCGGTGCGGTATGCGGTCCTGTCCTGCTCGTCGGTCATCGACGATCACCTCCACGTGTCACAGCGTCAGCGCCGCGACCACTGTTCCCCGTGGAGGCGATTCGTCACCGCGCTTGTCAGGCGAGTCCGGGACCCCGTACCGGAATGGAGGTGAACGTCGGCTGCGGCGCCGGGTCCTGGAAGAAGTCGTTGCCCTTGTCGTCCACGACGATGAACGCGGGGAAGTCCTCGACCTCGATCTTCCAGACCGCCTCCATGCCGAGCTCCTCGTACTCGACGACCTCGACCTTCTTGATGCAGTCCTGGGCGAGGCGGGCGGCCGGGCCGCCGATGGAGCCGAGGTAGAAGCCGCCGTGGGCGTGGCACGCGTCGGTGACCTGCTTGCTGCGGTTGCCCTTGGCCAGCATCACCTTGGAGCCGCCCGCGGCCTGGAACTGCTCCACGTAGGAGTCCATGCGGCCGGCCGTGGTCGGGCCGAAGGAGCCCGACGCGTAGCCCTCGGGCGTCTTGGCCGGACCGGCGTAGTACACCGGGTGGTCCTTCAGGTACTGCGGCATCTCCTCGCCCGCGTCCAGCCGCTCCTTGATCTTGGCGTGCGCGATGTCACGCGCCACGACCAGCGGGCCGGTCAGCGACAGCCGGGTCTTCACCGGGTACTTGGTCAGCTCGGCCAGGATGTCGTCCATCGGCTGGTTGAGGTCGATCCTGACGACGTCACCGTCGGCGTCGAGCTGCTCGTCCGTCGTCTCCGGCAGGAACCGCGCCGGGTCCGTCTCCAGCTGCTCCAGGAAGACGCCCTCGGCGGTGATCTTGGCGACGGCCTGGCGGTCGGCGGAGCAGGACACCGCGATGGCGACCGGGCAGGAGGCGCCGTGCCGGGGCAGGCGCACCACGCGCACGTCGTGGCAGAAGTACTTGCCGCCGAATTGCGCGCCGATGCCGATCTTCTGCGTGAGCTCGAAGACCTTCTGCTCCAGCTCCTTGTCCCGGAAGCCGTGCCCCAGCTCCGAGCCCTCGGCCGGGATCTCGTCCAGGTAGTGCGCGGAGGCGTACTTCGCGGTCTTCAGCGCGTACTCGGCGGACGTGCCGCCGACCACGATCGCCAGGTGGTACGGCGGGCAGGCGGCCGTGCCCAGCGAGCGGATCTTCTCCTCCAGGAACTTCATCATGGAGGCCTCGTTCAGGACGGCCTTCGTCTCCTGGTACAGGAACGACTTGTTGGCCGAGCCGCCGCCCTTCGCCATGAAGAGGAACTTGTAGGCGCCGCCGTCGGTCGCGTACAGCTCGATCTGCGCGGGGAGGTTGGAGCCGGTGTTCTTCTCCTCCCACATGGTCAGCGGGGCCATCTGCGAGTAGCGCAGGTTGAGGTTCTGGTACGCGTCGTAGATGCCGCGGCTGAGGGCCTCCTCGTCGCGGCCCCGCGTCAGCACGTTCTGCCCGCGCTTGCCCATCACGATGGCCGTGCCCGTGTCCTGGCACATGGGGAGCACGCCGGCCGCCGCGATGTTCGCGTTCTTCAGCAGGTCCAGCGCCACGAACTTGTCGTTGCCCGACGCCTCGGGGTCGTCGATGATCCGGCGCAGCTGCGCGAGATGGGCCGGGCGCAGGTAGTGCTGGATGTCGTGGATGGCCTCCTCGGCGAGCTTGCGCAGCGCCTCCGGCTCCACCTGGAGGAAGGTCCGCCCGTCCGGCCCCTCGACCGTGGAGACACCCTCGGAGGTCACCAGCCGGTACGGGGTGGTGTCCTCTCCCTGGGGGAGCAGATCGGTGTACGCGAACTCAGGCATCTCAGCCCATTCCTCACTCTACGGACGGCTGCCCGCCTCCTTTGGCGAGCGCCCACCAGCGTAGAACCTGCCGCTGACGGCGAGCTTGTGAGGTAAGGCTCAGTTCGTCACCTCCCGGCCGGCGGCCGGACCGAGCGGGACCGGCCCCGGGGGGTGTCGCGATCTATCGTGTGTGGGTACGCTGCTGCCGTGGACCTTCAGAAGCCGGACCCTCACCCGCCGACCGGGACCGCGGCCCCCGGGCTCGACGCCTCCGGGCTGCGCGCCTCCGACGCCGAGCGCGACCGCATCGCCGACATCCTGCACGACGCCCTCGCCGAGGGCCGTCTCACCGCCGACGAGCACGCCGAGCGCGTCGAGGGGGTGCTGCGCGCCAAGACGGTGGGTGAACTGGAGGTCTTCATCCGGGACCTGCCCGCCGCGCACGCCCCGCGCCCCGCCCACGCCCCGGCCCCGCACCGCCCCACGGCCGGCGCCATCCCGATCGAGCCGGACGACAACGTGGTCGCGGTCTTCAGCAGCGCCGTCCGCAAGGGCCGCTGGCGCGCCGGCCGCCGGATCCACGCCTACGCGATCTTCGGCAGTGTCGAGATCGACCTCAGCGAGGCGCTCTACGACCACCAGCAGGTCGTCGTCAAGTCGTTCGCGATCTTCGGCAGCGTCGACATCCGCGTCCCGGAGAACGTGTCGCTGCGCGGCATGGGCGGCGGCGTCCTCGGCAGCTTCGAGGTGGCCACCCTCGACTCGGGCGACCCGCAGGCCCCCATCGTCTACGTCGACGGCTGGGCCGTCCTCGGCAGCGTCGAGGCGCGGGCCAGGCGCGGCAAGATCGTCGCGGACATCCTGGACCGGGTGCAGCGCAAGGTCGACCGGAGTTTGCGCAAGCACCTGGGTCATTGACGGTCGCGAACGGACCGGAAGCGGCGGTTCGGAACTCAGTGCATAGGCGCGCGTACAGCGGGTAGGCCTTGCTGCATCGTCTCTCGCTCGCGAAGCCGTCGTCAGGAGTAGACCGTGCTGCAACCGCCGCATTCGTCCCTGCAGGTAGCTGCCGTTCCGGCCCCGCGGGTGCCAGCGCGAGACAGGGACCAGGACGCCCCGTGGCACACCGAGGCGGTGTGCCGGCGCGACGAGGCGGGCCTGTTCTTCGCCCCCTCCAAGGAGCCCACCGCCGCCCGGCTCTCCCGGGAGGAGGCGGCCAAGCGGGTCTGCGCCCGCTGTCCGGTCATGGTCGAATGCCGCGAGCACGCCCTGCTCCAGCCCGAGCCCTACGGCGTCTGGGGCGGCCTCACCGCGGCCGAGCGCCGCGTGGTCCTGGCCCGGCGGCGCCGCCGCGATGTGGAGCTGAAGAAGGCGGCCCGCTCGGCGAACCGGATAGCGGCGGCGGGCTAGCGGCGAGCGGCACGAGAAAGGGGCGTCCCCACCGGGGGCGCCCCTCCTTTCGTTCCTTTCGGCTCCACGCGGCCGACCCGCGCAGACGCGCCCCGAAGGGGCTCGGGGAACTGCGCGAGCAACCCCTACCGACCCGCACACGCCGGCGCCGCGCAGTCCCCACTCCCTCGCGCGCTACTTCCCCTTGTCGAAGTCGATCGCGCTGTACGCCCGGAGCTTGGACAGCCGGTGCTCCGAATCGATTCTGCGCACCGTGCCCGACCGCGAGCGCATCACGATCGAGTCGGTCGTCGCCGTCTCGGCCCGGTAGCGGACGCCCCGCAGCAGCTCGCCGTCCGTGATGCCCGTCGCCACGAAGAACACGTTCTCCCCGGTGACCAGGTCCTCCGTCGTCAGCACCCGGTCGAGGTCGTGCCCCGCGTCGATCGCCCGCTGCCGCTCCTCGTCGTCCTTCGGCCACAGCTTGCCCTGGATGGTGCCGCCCAGGCACTTCACCGCGCAGGCCGAGATGATGCCCTCGGGCGTGCCGCCGATGCCGAGCAGCAGATCGACGCCGGTGCCCTCCCGCAGCGCCAGGATCGAGCCGGCCACGTCACCGTCGGAGATCAGCCTGATGCGCGCCCCGGTGTCCCGGATCTCCTTGATGATGCCCTCGTGCCGCGGCCGGTCCAGGATCACGACCGTGACGTCCTCGGGCGCGGACCGCTTGGCCTTGGCGACCCGGCGGATGTTCACCGACACGGGCGCGTTGATGTCGACGAAGTCCGCCGCCTCGGGGCCGGTGACGAGCTTGTCCATGTAGAAGACCGCGGACGGGTCGAACATCGAACCGCGCTCGGCGGCCGCCAGCACCGCGATCGCGTTCGTCATGCCCTTCGCGGTCAGCGTGGTGCCGTCGATCGGGTCCACGGCGATGTCGCACTCGGGCCCGGTCCCGTCGCCCACGCGCTCCCCGTTGAACAGCATGGGGGCCTCGTCCTTCTCGCCCTCGCCGATCACGACGACACCGTTCATCGAGACGGTGGAGACGAGGGTCCGCATGGCGCGGACCGCGGCACCGTCGGCGCCGTTCTTGTCACCGCGTCCGACCCAGCGGCCCGCGGCCATCGCCGCCGCCTCGGTCACCCGGACCAGTTCCAGGGCGAGGTTGCGGTCGGGGGCCTCGGAGGGCACATCGAGTTCGGACGGCAAGTGATGATGCTCGGTCATCGGAGCGCACCTTTCTGTACGACGACGGCCGGATGAGGGCTTTGTCGCCCGACTCTATCTCCGAGCCCACAGAATGAGCAGGGGCCCCCACGGATGAGCGCCGCGGAGACCTGCGACGATAGGGGGCGTGGCAGGCAC
This sequence comes from Streptomyces sp., assembly GCF_031181705.1. Lineage (GTDB taxonomy): Bacteria > Actinomycetota > Actinomycetes > Streptomycetales > Streptomycetaceae > Streptomyces. The sequence goes on along the minus strand of NZ_JAPSKN010000071.1, from coordinate 2,951 downwards.
GAACGGCAAGCAGAAGACGGCGCGGGACATGATCCTCTCCCTCGGGGTCATCGTCCTCGTGGCGGGCGTCATCTACCTCTTCATCCCGCACGACGACAGCGCACCCGACCTCAAGCGCGTCGACTACCGGGTCGAGCTCCTCACGGCGCGCCGCGCCGCCCCGTACCCCGTGGCCGCGCCCCAGGGGCTGCCCGACGCCTGGAAGGCCACCTCCGTCCGTTACCGGGGCGACGACTTCGCCACCTGGCACCTCGGGTTCCACGACCCCGAGGGGGAGTACGTGGCGGTCCAGCAGTCCACTCAGCGGCGGCCCGTCTTCCTCGACGAGGCGACGCAGGGCGCGCGGGAGACCGGCAGGACCGAGCGGATCGACGGCCGGACATGGACCCGCTGGGAGGGCGGCCGGTACGACGCGCTGGTGCTGGAGGGCACCGAGGGCTCGACGACGGTCGTGACGGGCACCGCCTCGTTCGCGCAGCTGACGAGGATGGCGGAGGCGCTGGAGACGAAGTGAGCGCGCACGAGGAAGGCCCCCGGCACGGCTGCCGGGGGCCTTCGTCGTGTTCGCGGGGTCAGACGGTCGTGACGACCTGGTCGAACGCCAGGCGCGGGGAGCGCGGGTACCAGGCGTCCGGGCCCGGGCGGCCGATGTTGACGACCATCAGCGGGGTGTGGTCGTCGTCCAGGAACTCCTTGCGCACGCCCTCGAAGTCGAAGCCGGTCATCGGGCCGGCGGCCAGACCGGCGGCCCGGACGCCGACGATGAAGTACGCGGCCTGGAGGGCGGCGTTCATCGCGGCGGAACCCTCGCGCACCGGGCGCTCGGCGAAGAAGGCGTCCTTGGCCTGCGGGAAGGCCGGGAACAGGTGCGGCAGCTCCTCGTGGAACTCGTTGTCCGCGGAGAGGATCGCGACCAGCGGGGCGGTCGCGGTCTTGGCCCGGTTGCCCTCGGCCATGTGGGCGACCAGGCGCTCGCGAGCCTCGGGGGAGCGGACCAGGGTGATGCGCAGCGGGGTCTGGTTGAAGGCGGTCGGGCCGTACTTGACCAGGTCGTAGATCGCCTGCACCTGCTCGTCCGTCACCGGCTCGTCGGTGAAGGTGTTGGCGGTGCGGGCCTCGCGGAACAGGAGGTCCTGGGCTGCGGGGTCAAGGACGAGAGACATGAACGAAAACCTTCTCGGGGTGTACGTCGGGTCCGGGGTGCCGGACCGGCTGACGTCTGCGACCGTACGCCAATGAAGTTCAACGTTCAACCAAAACTGGGGCGTGGTGATCGACTTCACAGAGATCCCGAACCGGTTCCCGGAGGGCTACTCCGCGTCCTCGCCCTCCGCGGCCTCCTGAGCCAGCGCCGCGTCCAGCCGCGCCCGCGCCCCTTCCAGCCAGCGCCGGCACACCCGGGCCAGCTCCTCGCCCCGCTCCCAGAGCGCCAGGGACTCCTCCAGCGTCGTACCGCCCGCCTCCAGACGGCGGACGACCTCGATCAGCTCGTCCCGCGCCTGCTCGTACCCGAGCGCCTCGGCCGTACCCGGCGCCTGCTCCACCTCGCTGGTCATCCACCCACCCTATGTGTCGACTCGTACGGAGAACTCACCCTCGGAGACCCGCGCGCGCAGGGCCTCACCGGCCTCCACCTCGCCCGGGTCGCGGACCGCGTGCCCGTCCGCCCTCTGCAGCACGGCGTACCCGCGCTTCAGGGTCGCGGCGGGGGAGAGGGCCACCACGCGCGCGTGCGTGTGCGCCAGCTCGGAATCGGCGCGGTCCAGCTGGTGCCGCAGACAGCGCCGGCCGCGGTCGAGCAGGTCCGCCACCTGGTCGGCCCGCTCGTCGATCATTCGGTGCGGGTCCTGTATCGACGGCCGCGCCAGCGCGTGCGCCAGGCCGCGCTCCTCCCGGTCCAGCAGCGCCGCCACGCACCGCCGGGCCCGGTCCCGCAGCAGCCGCACGCGCTCGTACTCCTCGCCGACGTCCGGCACGACCTTCTTGGCCGCGTCGGTCGGGGTCGAGGCCCGCAGGTCCGCCACGTGGTCCAGCAGCGGGTTGTCCGGCTCGTGGCCGATGGCCGACACCACGGGCGTGCGGCACTGCGCGACCGTGCGGATCAGCTGCTCGTCGGAGAACGGCAGCAGGTCCTCCACGCTGCCGCCGCCCCGGGCGACGATGATCACGTCCACGTCGTCGTGCGCGTCGAGCTCCTTGACGGCCTGCACGACCTGAGGCACCGCGTGCACGCCCTGCACGGCGACGTTGCGCACCTCGAAGCGGACGGCGGGCCAGCGGTGCCGGGCGTTCTCCAGCACATCCCGCTCCGCCGCCGAGGCCCGGCCGCACACCAGCCCGACCAGCTGCGGCAGGAAGGGCAGCGGCTTCTTGCGCTCCGGCGCGAACAGCCCCTCGCGCGCCAGGGCCTTCTTCAGCTGCTCCAGCCGGGCCAGCAGCTCCCCGACGCCCACGGGCCGTATCTCGGCGGCCCGCAGCGACAGCTGCCCGCGCGGGGCGTACCACTCGGGCTTCGCCAGCACCACGACCCGGGCGCCCTCGCTCACCACGTCCGCGACGGCGTCGAACACCTGCCGGTAGCAGGTCACGCCGACGGAGACGTCGTACGACGGGTCCCGCAGCGTCAGGAACACCACACCGGCACCCGGCCGCCGCGACAACTGCGTGATCTGCCCCTCGACCCACACCGCCCCGAGCCGGTCGATCCACCCCCCGATCAGCCGCGACACCTCACCGACGGGCAGCGGGGATTCCGGAGTCGTGTTCACAGCCATGCCCGCGAGCGTAGTGGGCCCCGCCGACAATCCCGATCAGCCGGCTGGGCAGACCGGCTCGGCGCAGCGGTCGGCAGCGACCCGGGGGAGGAGCACGGGGCCGGTCCCTCGGCCACCGAGGACCCGGGGCCCGAGCGGCTGCCGCTCAGCCACGCGGGCCTGGTCGGCCGGCCGAGC
>NZ_JAPSKN010000070.1 GCF_031181705.1 Streptomyces sp. | reverse complement strand
CAGGTGCAGACCACCTCGCGCCGCAAGCCGCCGTTCGGCATCGCCCAGATGGGCAAGTCCTTCCGCAACGAGATCACGCCCGGCAACTTCATCTTCCGCACCCGCGAGTTCGAGCAGATGGAGATGGAGTTCTTCGTCAAGCCGGGCGAGGACGAGAAGTGGCAGGAGTACTGGATGGAGCAGCGCTGGAACTGGTACACCGGCCTGGGCCTGCGCGAGGAGAACATGCGGTGGTACGAGCACCCGAAGGAGAAGCTCTCCCACTACTCCAAGCGCACCGCCGACATCGAGTACCGCTTCCAGTTCGGCGGCAGCGAGTGGGGTGAGCTGGAGGGCGTGGCCAACCGCACCGACTACGACCTCGGCGCCCACGCCAAGGCCTCCGGCCAGGACCTCACCTACTTCGACCAGGAGGCCGGCGAGCGCTGGACCCCCTACGTCATCGAGCCCGCGGCCGGTGTCGGCCGCGCGATGCTGGCGTTCCTGCTGGACGCCTACGTCGAGGACGAGGCGCCCAACGCCAAGGGCAAGATGGAGAAGCGCACGGTGCTGCGCCTCGACCACCGCCTCGCCCCGGTGAAGGTCGCCGTGCTGCCGCTGTCCCGCAACCCGGAGCTGTCCCCGAAGGCCAAGGGCCTCGCCCAGGCGCTGCGCCAGCACTGGAACATCGAGTTCGACGACGCCGGCGCCATCGGCCGCCGCTACCGCCGTCAGGACGAGATCGGCACGCCGTTCTGCGTGACCGTCGACTTCGACACGCTCGAGGACAACGCGGTCACCGTCCGCGAGCGTGACTCGATGAAGCAGGAGCGCGTCTCCCTCGACCAGATCGAGGGCTACCTGGCGGCCCGCCTGGTCGGCTGCTGACCGCTTTCTTGGCCCACGACGGTGCCGGGTCCCTCCCAGGGGGCCCGGCACCGTCGCGTTGTGGCCAGTGGTCCCCCAACGGCAACCGCGAATGGTCCTGTTGCCGCCGGGCCGGTGGCGCGAGGGTGAGGGCCATGAGCATCGCCTTCCTGCTGACCACCCTGATCGTCGTCGCCACGCCGGGCACCGGCGTCGTCTACACCCTGGCCGCCGCGCTCTCCCGGGGCCGCCGCGCCGGTGTCGTCGCGGCCGTCGGCTGCACCCTCGGGATCGTGCCGCATCTGCTGGCCTCGGTCACCGGCGTGGCCGCCCTGCTGCACGCCAGCGCGACCGCCTTCCAGGTGCTGAAGTACGCCGGCGTCGCGTACCTGCTCCACATGGCCTGGGCCACCCTGCGCGACAAGGACGCCCTCGTGGCCGGGGAGGGGGAGGCCGCGCCGCCGTCCGCGCGGCAGGTGATCGTGCGGGGCGTGCTGATCAACATCCTCAACCCGAAGCTGACGGTCTTCTTCCTCGCGTTCCTGCCGCAGTTCGTGAGCCCGGCCGAGCCGCACGCGGTGGTGCGGATGGCCGCGCTCGGCGGGGTGTTCATGGCGGCCACCTTCCTGGTGTTCGCGGCCTACGGGCTGCTGGCCGCGTCGGTGCGCGGCCAGGTGCTGGGCCGGCCGCGGGTGAGGGCGTGGCTGCGCCGGGGTTTCGCCGGGTCGTTCGTGGCGCTGGGCGCGAAGCTGGCGGTCACGACCCGGTGACCCAGCCGGGGGGCTGACAACTATCGAATGACAGATATTGAAATCTGTCAGCTGTCATGTCATCGTGGAGGGCATGACGATGCGCACGCGCTCCCTCGGAACCACCGGCCCCCAGGTCTCCGCCCTCGGTCTCGGCTGCATGGGCATGTCCGCCCTGTACGGCGAGGCGGACCGGGCCGAGTCCATCGCGACGATCCACGCGGCGCTCGAAGCGGGCGTCACCCTGCTCGACACCGGCGACTTCTACGGCATGGGCCACAACGAGCTGCTGATCGGCGAGGCGCTGCGCACGGCCCCCGCCGCCCGGCGTGAACAGGCCCTGGTCAGCGTCAAGTTCGGGGCCCTGCGCGGCCCGGACGGCAGCTGGGCGGGCTACGACGGGCGGCCCGCCGCGGTGAAGAACTTCGCCGCGTACTCCCTGCAGCGGCTCGGCGTCGACCACATCGACGTCTACCGCATCGCCCGGCTCGACCCCGGCGTACCGGTCGAGGAGACGGTCGGCGCGATCGCGGAACTGGTCGAGGCCGGTTACGTCCGGCACATCGGACTCAGCGAGGTCGGCGCCGCCACCGTCCGCCGGGCCGCCGCCACCGCGCCGGTCTCCGACCTCCAGATCGAGTACTCCCTGATCTCCCGCGGCATCGAGGCCGAGATCCTGCCCACCACCCGTGAGCTGGGCATCGGCGTCACCGCCTACGGGGTGCTCTCGCGCGGTCTGATCTCCGGCCACTTCACGGCCGACCGGCAGCTCGGCCCGGGCGACTTCCGGGCCGTGTCGCCGCGCTTCCAGGGCGACAACCTCACGCACAACCTGGGCCTCGTCGAGGCGCTGCGGAAGATCGCCGGGCAGAAGGGCGTCACCGTCGCGCAGATCGCCATCGCCTGGGTGCTCAGCCGCGGCGAGGACATCGTGCCGCTGGTCGGCGCCCGCCGCCGCGACCGTCTCACCGAGGCGCTCGGCGCCCTGGACGTGACGCTGGACGAGGCCGACCTCGCCGCGATCGAGGAGGCCGTGCCCGCCGGGGCCGCCGCGGGCGACCGCTACCCGGCGGCGCAGATGGCGCACCTCGAAGCGTGAACCGGGCTCCGGGTACGGTCAGGGCATGGCACCGACCAGCGAGACACTGACCGCCGAGCGCATCCTCGAAGCCACCGAGGAGGTGCTGCGCCGCCACGGCCCGGCCAAGGCCACCGTGGTGGACGTGGCCCGCGCGCTCGGCGTCAGCCACGGCAGCGTCTACCGGCACTTCCGGACGAAGGCGGCGCTGCGCGAGGCGGTCACCAAGCGCTGGCTGGACCGCACCTCCGGCGAGCTGTCCGGGATCGCCGCCGGCGACGGCCCCCCGGAGACCCGGCTGCGCGACTGGCTCGCCGCGCTGTTCGCCGCCAAGCGCCGCAAGGCGGGCGCGGATCCGGAGCTGTTCGCCACGTACACGGTGCTCACGGGCGAGAACGGCACGGTGGTGAGCGAGCACCTCGACGACCTGACCGCCCAGTTGACCCGCATCGTCCGGGCCGGCGTGGAGACCGGCGACTTCACCGCCGCCGACCCGGAGGCCACGGCCCGCGCGGTCTTCCAGGCCACGGGCCGCTTCCACGACCCCTGTTACGCCCGTGAGTGGGAGGAACCGGGGGCGGAGGCGGACTTCACGGCGGTCGTCGACGTGCTGGTGCGGGGGCTCAGGGCTTGACGGCAGCCGCCCGCGCGGGCCGGTCCCCTCGCGGCGCCGTCGGGTCCACCGTCGCCTGATGGGCCTGGGCCAAGTGCTCCTCCGCCTTCAGCCAGGGCAGGAACTGGGCGCCTCTGCGCCAGCCGCAGGTGTCGCATCTGATCGTGCGCTGCACGCCCGTACGCCGCACCCGCACCACGTGTTCGCGGCCGTGCTGGTCCCAGCGGCGGACCTTGCTCGTGTCGTTGTGCGCCATGACGCCTCCCGCGATCGAGAACCCGGCCGGTCCGGTCCGCTCACCACCGGCAGTGTGCGGCAGGACCGACATCAACGGGGTTACCCCGGGATCCTGTTGTCAGGCCGTGAGCGACGCGCCGATCCGAGCCGCCCCGGGGCCGTCGACCGCCGGATCGGCGATTGCGTCGAGCATGTGGGCGCGCGGCGGGCCGCAGAGCACATGGGGGCGCGGCGCCCCGTACCTGCCTCCCGAGCCGCTCGGCCGGCGCCGGCGGGCTGCGGCCGGCTCTCCAGGCCGACGCGGTCCGGCAGTTCGCCGGAGATCGCCTGCAGGAGTCCGCCGCGGCCTGCGCAGCGCACCCCGGTGACAGCGCGGCTGACCTGCGGTCAGGCCCGCTCCGCGGTGACCGCCACGTCCCGCACCTCCGGCGACGACAGCCTCTCGGCCGTGCGCTCGGCGGTCCCCCGGGCCCAGCGTCCACTGGTCACGGCCCCGAGCGCCAGCACCGCGAACCCGCACGCAGCGAGGATCCACCAGCCCGGCCGCGCGGCGGACACGAACGCCTCCCGGTACGAGGACGCGCCCACGCCCGACGCGAGCACCGCCCCCACCACCGCGACCCCCAGCGTCTGCCCGAGCTGCCGGCTCGTCGAGGCGACCGCCGCCGCCACGCCCGCCTGGGCGCGCGGCATGCCGGAGACCGCCGTGTTGGTGATGGGCGCGTTGACGAAGCCGAAGCCGACGCCGAACAGGACGAAGCCGAGGAAGAGCGTGAGGTTCGACGTCTCGGCCTCGAACGCGGCGAAGAGGACACCGCTCGCCGTCATCGCCAGGCCCGCGATCACCAGGGACAGCCGGGGTCCGCGCGTGCCGACCAGGCGGCCGGACAGCGGCGCGCACAGGAACGTGGGCACCGCCATGGGCAGCATCCACAGACCCGCCTCCAGGGCGCCCAGACCCCGCACGTTCTGCAGGTACAGCGTCGACAGGAACAGGAAGCCGCCGAGCGCCGCGAACGCGCTGACGGCGACGACCGTCGCCCCGCTGAACGGAGCCGAGCGGAAGAAGCGCAGGTCGATCAGGGGCTCCGCGCGGCGCGGCTCGTACCAGAGCAGGGCGGCGAGGGCCGCCAGGGCCAGGATCACCAGCGGGGCCAGGGACGCGAAGGCCGTGCTCGGCGCCTCGATGATCGCGTACGTCAGCGAACCGAACAGCGCGATCACCAGCACCTGTCCGACCGGGTCCGGGCGGCGGGCCCGGGGCGCGCGGGACTCGGGGACGAAGCGCAGGGTGAGCAGCAGCGCCGCCAGGCCCACGGGCAGGTTGATCCAGAAGATCGAGCGCCAGCCGACCGACTCCACCAGCAGGCCCCCGACCAGCGGGCCGGCGGCCATGGAGATGCCGACGACGGCTCCCCACGCGCCGATCGCCCGGGCCCGTTCGCGCGGGTCCGTGAAGGTGTTGGTGATGATCGACATGGCGACCGGGTTGAGCATCGAACCACCCACCGCCTGGACCATCCGGAAGGCGACCAGCGCCTGGAGGTTCGGCGCGAGGGAGCACAGGACCGAGCCGAGGGTGAAGACGACCAGACCCGTCATGAAGACCCGCTTGCGGCCGATCCGGTCGGCGGTGGAGCCCGCGAGCATCAGCAGCGACGCCAGGACCAGCGTGTAGGCGTCGATCGTCCACTGCAGGCCCGAGGTACTGGCGTGCAGGTCCCGCTGCATGGACGGCAGGGCGACGTTCAGGACCGTGTTGTCCAGGCTCACGATCAGCAGACTCATGCAGCAGATCGCGAGCACCAGCATGCGGCGGCGGGGGCTGGGCTCGGGCATGCGTTTCATCGTACGCCGACTTCGATAGTGTGGCTAACTAATGAATTTTGCCATTTCATTGCACGGCACAATGGAGGCATGTCCACGCCCCTGCAGATCGGCCCGCACACCGTCCAGCCGCCCGTCGTCCTGGCCCCCATGGCCGGGATCACCAACGCGCCCTTCCGCACCCTGTGCAGGGAGTTCAGCGGCGGCAAGGGACTGTTCGTCAGCGAGATGATCACCACCAGGGCGCTGGTCGAACGCAACGAGAAGACCATGCAGCTCGTCCACTTCGACGCGAGTGAGCGGCCCCGGTCGATCCAGCTCTACGGTGTGGACCCGGTCACCGTCGGCAAGGCCGTCCGCATGATCGCCGAGGAGGACCTCGCCGACCACATCGACCTGAACTTCGGCTGCCCGGTGCCGAAGGTCACCAGGAAGGGCGGCGGCTCCGCACTGCCGTACAAGCGGAACCTGCTGCGGGCGATCCTGCGCGAGGCCGTCAGCGGCGCCGGTGAGCTGCCCGTGACCATGAAGATGCGCAAGGGCATCGACGACGACCACATCACCTACCTCGACGCCGGCCGCATCGCCGTCGAGGAGGGCGTCACCGCCATCGCGCTGCACGGCCGCACCGCCGCCCAGCACTACGGCGGCACCGCCGACTGGGACGCCATCGCCCGGCTCAAGGAGCACGTCCCGGAGATCCCGGTCCTCGGCAACGGTGACATCTGGTCGGCCCGGGACGCCCTGCGGATGGTGCGCGAGACCGGCTGCGACGGCGTCGTCGTGGGCCGTGGCTGCCTCGGGCGGCCGTGGCTGTTCGCGGACCTGGTCGCCGCCTTCGAGGGCCGCACCGAGGACATCGCCCGCCCCACCCTGCGCGAGGTCGCCGACGTGATGGTCCGGCACGCCACCCTGCTCGGGGAGTGGATCGGCGACGAGTCCCGGGGCGTGATCGACTTCCGCAAGCACGTCGCCTGGTACCTCAAGGGCTTCGCGGTCGGCTCCGAGATGCGCAAGCGCCTCGCGATCACCTCGTCGTTGGAGGAGCTGCGCTCCGGCCTGGACGAGCTGGACCTCGACCAGCCCTGGCCCGCCGGCGCCGACGGGCCCCGCGGCCGCACCTCCGGCAACAACCGGGTGGTGCTGCCGGACGGCTGGCTGAAGGACCCCTACGACTGCGCCGGCGTCGGCGAGGACGCCGAACTCGACACCTCCGGCGGCTGATCAGCCCTTGGAGGGGTGCGGTGTCGAGCCGTACGCCTTCAGGAAGCGGTCGCGGAAGGAGTCCATCCGCCACACCGGCGCGTCGGAGGCGGGCCTGAGGCCCTCCGTCCAGTTCCAGTCGGCGACCTTGTCCAGGACCTTCGGGTCCTTGGCGACGATCGACACCGGCACGTCGCGGGAGGCGCGGGCGCCGCTGACCCGGGCGATGGGCTGGTGGTCGCCGAGGAAGACCAGGACGGTGTCGTCGGTGCCGTAGCGCCGCAGCCACTGGGTCAGGGTGGTGACCGAGTACCGGATCGACTTGCCGTACTCCTCGCGGGACCTGGTGGTGTCGGTGAGGACGTCCGAGGCCCGGTTCCCGGCCTTCTGGATCGCGTCGAAGACCGAGCCGTCGCCGAGTTCGTCCCAGCCGACCATCCTCGGCAGGGGTGCCCAGGGCTGGTGACTGGAGGTCAGGATGACGAACGACATCAGTGGCTTGTCGCGCTTCCTGCCGTGCACCCGGCGCTGGAACGCCTCCAGCGCGTACTGGTCGGGCATGGTCGACCAGCTGAACTTAGGCCCCTGGTAACCCAGGTCGCGGGAGTCGTAGAGCTTGTCGAGGCCGTACCACTCCTCCTCCGGCCAGCCCTTCTGGACGCCCGGCATGACGCCGACCGTGTCCCAGGCGCCGGTCTTCTGGAACGCCTTGGTGAGGGTCAGGTGATCGCCCGCGGTGACCGTGCGGTAGCGCCGCTGGTTGTCGATCCACAGGCCGGACATGGTCGTGGAGTGGCCGAGCCAGCTGCTGCCGCCGAACGTCGCCGAGGTCAGCCAGCCGCTGCGGGCGTGGAATCCGGCCTTCGCCAGGGCCTCGGTGCCGGTGTCGAGGGTCCGGCCGACGCCGGGGGCCATGACCGGGTCCGCAAGCGCGCTGCGGCCGTAGCTCTCGATGAACGTGAAGATCACGTCCTTGCCGCGCAGGTCGGGCAGGAGCTGACCGGGCGGGGTGGCGCCGAAGCTGTCCGCCCTCGCCTGCCGCACGAAGGCCGCCTCGTCCCGCAGCGAGTCCACGGTGCGCTGTGCGTGCACGCGCAGGGCGCCGGCCGCCCGTTCGGAGGCGACCGGCCCGCCGAACAGGGTGAGCCCGAGGGCGGAGCAGGTGACCCAGACGGTGCCGGCGGCCAGGGCGCCCCGGGTCGCCCGGACCCGGTGGCGCGCCAGCGTCTCCGCGAGCCGGATCGCCGCCGCGACCAGGACGGCGGCGAGCAGCAGGATCAGCACGACCACGCCGACGGCGGCCGCGGTCGCGACGGTTCCGCCCAGCGTGTCCGCCACGTACGCCTGGGCGTCGGGCAGCAGGTCCCAGTCGAGCGCGGCGTTGAAGCCCCGGCCCAGGTACTCGTTGAATCCCATGTCGAGCAGGTTCACGGCCGTCAGCGCGGTGAGGCCGAGCCCGTAGAGCACCGCCGCGGCCAGCCGGGGCCGGCGCGGCAGCGCCAGTACGACGACGGCGCCGATCACCGCCTCCGCCGGGATGCGCGTGAAGCTGACCGGTTCCAGCGCGGGGAGCGTGTTGGGCAGCAGCAGGGCACCGACGACCAGGACGGCCGCCAGGACGGTGGTGGTCAGGCGCAGGGCGCGGGCGGCCCGGGGGTGACGGGTGCGCCAGGCGCGCGGGTGCGCGAGCCGGGACCCGGGGGCGGCTCGGCCCGCCTCCGCCGTGAGGACGCCCTCCCCGAGGGGCTCCGCCGGCGACGACTGGCGCAGGCGTGTGAAGACAGGCACCCGGAGGTCCTTCCCGTACGAAGCCGGTGAGACGGCGGACCCGCGTGGGGGGACGGGTCCGCCTCCGTTCCGTACGGGACGGCCACCGGTTGCGTTCAGCCCGCCGGGCCGGCGCTCGGCAAACTCCCGGCAAACGAACGGCCAACCGGCCTCTCAGGCGCCGCCGACCGCCGTGAGCAGCGCCAACGGGGCCGACGCCGACCGTGATTCGCGCACACAGGCGTGCGGGTACGGCACCGGCTCCGGATGGGTGTCACGGCCGTACCCGGCGAGCACCTCCGGCAGCCGGTGCCCGGTCACGGCCGCCGCGTCGACCAGGCCGTGGGCGACCGCGCGGGCCTCGTCGTGCAGTCCGTAGCGGGCCAGGCCCAGGGCGATCAGCGCGTTGTCGTGCGGCCAGACCGAACCGCGGTGGTAGGACAGCGGGTGGTACGCCGGCTGCCCGGCGGCCAGGGTGCGCACGCCCCAGCCGGAGAAGAAGTCCGGCTGCAGCAGGCGCCGCCCGACCTGTTCGCCGTACTCCTTGTCCAGCAGGCCCGACCACAGCAGGTGCCCGGCGTCAGAGGCGAGCGCGTCCACCCGGGCGCCCCGGCCGTCGAGCGCGAGCGCCGGGAAGGAGTGCTCCGGCATCCAGAAGTCCCGCTGGAACCGGTCGCGCAGATCACCGGCCGCCTGCTCCAGCAGGTCCGCGTAGGTCCCGTCCTGCCAGACCGTGCGCGCGAGCCACGCCGTGCGGCGCAGCGCGTCGTAGGCGTAGCCCTGGGCGCCCGCCGCCGTGACCGGGCCGTGCGGGCGGGTGCCGTCGGCGGAGCAGATGGCGCCGGGGGAGTCCTTCCAGTTCTGGTTGGCGAGGCCGCCCCGGTCGGCGCGGTAGACGAGGTAGCCGCGCGAGGTGAGGCCGCCGTGGTCGAGCATCCAGCCGACGGCCGCACGGGCGTGGGGCTCCAGGCGGCGGGCCAGGGCCGTCTCGCCGGTGTACTCGGTGTACGCGCCGAGCAGGACCAGGAACAGCGGGGTGGCGTCGACCGAGCCGTAGTAGCGGCGGTAGGGGACCTGGCCGAAGTGGGCCAGCTCGCCGTGGCGCACCTCGTGCACGATCTTCCCCGGCTGGGCGACCTCGTCGGCACCGGCCCGGGTGGCCTGGGTCGCGGCGAGCGCGGGCAGGGTCGCGGCGGCCAGGCCCGGCCGGTAGGGCAGCGCGAACAGGGAGGTCAGCAGGGCGTCCCGGCCCAGCAGGGTGAGGAACCAGGGGGCACCGGCGGCCGGGACGCGCAGTTCCTCGCCGTCCGGGCCGGTGGCCGGGACCTGGAGCGCGGCCAGGTCCGCCAGGCCCCGCGCGCAGGCCGCGGCCAGCTCCGGCCAGCCGCTCGGGAACGCCACCCCCGCCATGAACGCGCCCTCCCGGGCGATGAGGTGCCGCTGGACGGCGGCGGGGGAGCGGGGCACGCGCAGGGCGCGCCGGTCGCCGTGCGGACGGGCGATGACCCGCAGCACCAGCTCGGCGGTGCCGTGCGGGGCGAGGTCCACGCTCCACACCAGGCGGCGGGCGCCGGTGCCGGTCTCCTCCACGGTGTCCGGCCGGGGCTCGGCCGTCACGCTGGTCACCGAGCGCCACTCGCCCCGCCGGTAGACGAACTCCACGCCGTGGCCGAGGACCTGGCGGGAGCGGACGGCACCGGCCTTGGTGTAGGTGCGGTGGTCGGAGCGCAGCTCGAACTGGTCGGTGAAGTCGGCGTCGGCCGTGACCGCCAGGCGCACCGTCGTCGGCACCGGGCGGTTGCTGGTGACGCGCAGCGACTCCACGAACGAGGCGTCTCCGACGGCCTGTTCGCGGAAGAGCGTGTACGCGGGCGGCTCGTCACGGCCGCCGCGCGGGACGAGGACACAGCGCGCGGTGTCCCCGTCGGCCACCGGCGTCAGCGTCTCCGGCACGGCACCGTCGACGGTGAGCTGCCACCGGCTCAGGTGCCGCGCGTCCCGTACGAACAGGCCGTCCGGTGCGCTGCCGCCCCGGTAGCCGCTGATGTCGCCGCGATCGCCCACGGCGGCGAACGTCTGGCCGTGCACGAGCAGATGATGCCGGTCCGTCATCCCCGGTCCCCTCCCTTGATCGCCGTGAGGCCGTTCCGGTCCCCTGTGGGACGGTCGTGCAGCAGGTCGAGCGTGAGCGCGGCGGTCCAGCCGAAGCCGGTGGCGCCGCGGGCCTGTCCCGTGTACGGGTCGACGTACTCCGCGAAGCCGGAGGCGCCGGCGGTGTGCAGCATGCCCCTGCGCAGGGCGTCGGCCCGGCCGCGCTCGCCGTGCAGCCGCAGCCCGCGCTCCAGCAGCCAGTTGGTGTTGAACCAGGCCGGGCCGCGCCAGTAGCGGTGCGCGTCGAAGGCCTCGTCGAGCAGGTCGTGGCTCGGGACCAGGCGGGTCGTGGAGCCGAGGCCGAAGTGCGGGCCGCAGACCGTGCGCACCAGGGCGGCCGCGAGGTCGCGCGGCAGGTCGGGCAGCAGCAGCGGGATCAGCCCGGAGACCCCGCGTGCGGGGATCAGCTCCCCGGCGCGCACGTCCCGGCACAGGAACATCCCGGCGGCCGGCTCCCACAGCCGCTCCACCAGCGCCGCCGTCAGCCGCGCGGCGCGGGCGGCCGGCTCCCGGCCGGATGCGCCCAGCTCGTCGGCGATCCGGGCCAGGGCGTACTCGGAGGCGATGAGCAGCGCGTTGAAGGCGGGGTCCTCCACGGCGAACTCGCCCCGGCCGTCGGCGTATCCGCCGTCCCGGTAGTCCGCCGCCAGCCGCACGTAGCGCCCGTAGTCCAGGTCCGTCGGCCGGTCCTCGGGCGTGCCGTGGGCCAGGTCGGCGCGGCGGAAGGAGCCGGCCGGGGCCGGCGTGACCCGGGACAGCGGGCGGTCCCAGCAGGGGCTGTTGTCCATACCCTGTTCCCAGGGGTGCACGACGGACACCAGGCCGCCCCCGCCCAGGTCGCGCCGGCGCAGCAGGTACCGGTGCCAGGCGGCGAGCCGGGGACGGGCCCGGCGCAGGAAGCCGCGCGCTCTCGACAGGCCCGGGTCGGCGAGGTGCACCAGCCACACGGCCAGCGCGTGGACCGGTGGCTGCACGATGCCGGAGGTCTGTACGGTGCGCGGGGCCCCGGCGGAGCGCCCCGCGGCCGACGAGCGCCAGAAGTCGGGGCTCGGGAAGTACGCGTCGAGCGGGACGGAGGGGTGGAAGACGATGTGCGGGATCCGCCCGTCGCCCCACTGCGCCGCGAGCAGCGTCTCCAGCTCCGTCTGGGCGCGTAACGGCGACAGGTGCCGCAGGCCGATCGCGATGAACGCCGAGTCCCACGACCACTGGTGCGGATACAGGCCCCGGGAGGGCACGGTGGACCGGCCCGTCCAGTTGCCCTCCAGCACCCGCGCGGCCCCGGCCGGCAAGGAGGGCGGCGCGGCGGCCGGGTCGTACGCGATCTCGCGCCCGGCACGCGCGGCGCGCCGGGCGATGTGCTCCACTCGGGGCTCTCCCAAAGACGTACTCCTGACCAGGATCGACAGGGCTACCGTAGAGTTACGTCTATTTAACACGCAAAACCCAATATGTATTGCAGAGTTGGGAAACACAAGGGGGTGCGCATGACGGGACGTGTTCAGGCCAGCGCCGGCGATCTGCTCGAACTGGTGCGCAGCCGCCGCGCCACGACCCGCGGTGCGCTGCAGCAGGCGACCGGACTGTCCCGGGCGACCGTCGGGCAGCGCCTGGACCGGCTCTTCCGCGCGGGCTGGCTGCGCGAGGGGGCCGGCGGGCCGGTGGACTCCCCGCTGGGCGGACGGCCCTCCATCACGCTGGAGTTCGACGACGAGCACGCGGTGGTGCTGGCCGCCGACCTGGACACGCGGCACGCCCGGGCGGCCGTGCTGTCGCTGAGCGGCGAGATCCTCGCCGAGCACTCCGGCACCCTCGTCGTCGAGGACGGGCCGGACGTGGTGCTCGGCGAACTGGGGCGCTGGTTCGCCGAGTTGCTGGAGAAGGCCGGCCACGGGGCGCAGGCCGTGTGCGGGATCGGCCTCGCGGTGCCCGGGCCGGTCGACAGCGAGACCGGCCGCGTCGTGCAGCCGCCGATCATGCCCGGCTGGGACGGCTACGACATAAGGGGCCGGACGGCCCGCGCCCTCACCGAGCACACGGGCGCGGGTCCGGTGCCGGTCCTGGTGGACAACGACGCCAACCTCATGGCGTACGGCGAGCAGCGCACCGGCTATCCCGACTGCTCCGCCCTGGTGCTGGTCAAGGTCTCCACCGGCATCGGCGCCGGGGTCGTGGTCGACGGCTCGGTGTTCCGGGGCGTCGACGGCGGCGCCGGGGACATCGGGCACATCAGGGTGCCCGAGGGCGCCCAGGCGCTGTGCCGCTGCGGCTCCTACGGCTGTCTGGCCGCCGTCGCGAGCGGCGGCGCGGTCGCGCGGCGGCTCTCGGAGGCCGGGGTGCCGGCCGCCTCCGGTTCGGACGTGCGCGACCTGCTGGCCGCGGGGCACCCGGAGGCGGTCGGACTCGCCCGGGAGGCCGGACGGCTCGTCGGGGACGTCCTCGCGACCGTCGTGACCCTGCTCAATCCGGGCGTGCTGATGATCGCCGGAGATCTGGCCGGAACCCCCTTCCTCACGGGCGTGCGCGAGCTGCTCTACCAGCGGGCGCTGCCCCGCTCCACCGCCCGCCTCGACGTCGTCACCGCGCGGCTGGGCGAGCGGGCCGGGCTGGTGGGGGCCGGTGCGATGGTCGTGGAGCACCTCTACGCGCCCGAGCGGGTCGAGGAGCGGCTGCGCGCGCTCGGGGTGTGACGGGCGGGTTTCGGTCCGAGGACGCGTCCGCATGGTGAAAAGCGGTCGGCTGTGGCAGCGTGATTCTCGCCACCCTTGATAAGGGTTGCGCTCAGATGAGCGGATCGTGAGCGGCTGCACTTCTCCAAAGGGTGGCACTGAGTGCCACCCTTTGATCGTTCATCGAGCGAAATCAAATGTGCGGAAACTTCGCTCACATGAGCGCTCGACGGGGTGCGAGGAGGTTCTTGCGTTCAAGAAGTGAAGACATGCGGCTGTGATCGCTTGCCCCGCCTTGACTTTCGATCCGCTGGCGGACGAGTGGTTACAGGCGTATGACGCGCGAGTGGACCTCCCCAGACGCCTTTGATCTGGGTATGTTCCTCGCCGTCAGGGCAGCCACCGCGTCCTCGAGGAGTCGAGACCCGTGTCGGAAAACAAAGATCCCCACGTAGCTGAGCACGGTAAGAGTGTTGAGGGCGTGAAGTTCGTCTACGACTTCACCGAGGGCAACAAGGACCTCAAGGACCTCCTCGGTGGCAAGGGCGCGAACCTCGCCGAGATGACGAACCTGGGCCTTCCGGTCCCGCCCGGCTTCACCATCACCACCGAGGCCTGCAAGGTCTACCTGGACAGTGGCGAGGAGCCGGCGGCACTGCGTGACGAGGTGAGTGCGCACCTCGACGCGCTCGAGGCCCGCATGGGCAAGAAGCTCGGGCAGCCGGACGACCCGCTGCTGGTCTCGGTGCGGTCGGGCGCCAAGTTCTCCATGCCCGGCATGATGGACACCGTCCTCAACATCGGACTCTCCGACAAGTCCGTACAGGGCCTGGCCAAGCAGGCCGGCGACGAGCGCTTCGCGTGGGACTCCTACCGTCGCCTGATCCAGATGTTCGGCAAGACCGTCCTGGGCGTCGACGGCGAGCTGTTCGAGGACGCGCTGGAGGCGGCGAAGGCGGCCAAGAAGGTCACGGACGACACCGAGCTGGAGGCCGCCGACCTCAAGAAGCTCGTCACCAAGTTCAAGAAGATCGTCAAGACCGAGGCCGGCCGGGACTTCCCGCAGGACCCGCGCGAGCAGATGGACCTCGCCATCAAGGCCGTCTTCGACTCCTGGAACGGCGAGAGGGCCAAGCTCTACCGCCGCCAGGAGCGCATCCCGCACGACCTGGGCACCGCCGTCAACGTCTGCTCCATGGTCTTCGGCAACCTCGGCCCCGACTCCGGCACCGGCGTCGCCTTCACCCGCGACCCCGCCTCCGGCCACCAGGGCGTCTACGGCGACTACCTGCAGAACGCGCAGGGCGAGGACGTCGTGGCGGGCATCCGCAACACCGTGCCGCTCGCCGAGCTGGAGCGCATCGACAAGAAGTCGTACGACCAGCTCATGCAGATCATGCAGACCCTGGAGAACCACTACAAGGACCTCTGCGACATCGAGTTCACCATCGAGCGCGGTGTGCTGTGGATGCTGCAGACCCGCGTCGGCAAGCGCACCGCGGGCGCGGCCTTCCGTATCGCGACCCAGCTGGTGGACCAGGGCCTGATCGACGAGGCCGAGGCGCTCACCCGCGTCAACGGCGCCCAGCTCGCGCAGCTGATGTTCCCGCGCTTCGACGAGAGCGCCAGGGTCGCGCAGGTCGGCCGGGGCATCGCCGCCTCGCCCGGCGCCGCCGTCGGCAAGGCCGTCTTCGACTCCTACACGGCCGTCAAGTGGTCCCGTTCGGGCGAGAAGGTCATCCTGATCCGCCGCGAGACCAACCCCGACGACCTGGACGGCATGATCGCCGCCGAGGGCATCCTGACCTCGCGCGGCGGCAAGACCTCCCACGCGGCCGTCGTCGCCCGCGGCATGGGCAAGACCTGTGTCTGCGGCGCCGAGGAGCTGGAGGTCGACACCAAGCGCCGCCGGATGACCGTCCCCGGGGGGCACGTCGTCGAGGAGGGCGACGTGGTCTCCATCGACGGCTCCACCGGCAAGGTCTACCTCGGCGAGGTGCCGGTCGTGCCCTCCCCGGTCGTGGAGTACTTCGAGGGCCGGATGCACCCGGGCGCCGACGACGCCGACGAGCTGGTCGAGGCCGTGCACCGCATGATGGCCTTCGCCGACCGCAAGCGCCGCCTGCGCGTGCGCGCCAACGCCGACAACGCCGAGGACGCGCTGCGCGCCCGCCGCTTCGGCGCCCAGGGCATCGGCCTGTGCCGTACCGAGCACATGTTCCTCGGTGACCGGCGCGAGCTGGTGGAGCGGCTGATCCTGGCCGACACGGACGCCGAGCGCGAGGAGTCCCTCAAGCAGCTGCTGCCGCTGCAGAAGCAGGACTTCGTACAGCTCTTCGAGTCGATGGACGGCCTGCCGGTCACCGTCCGCCTCCTGGACCCGCCGCTGCACGAGTTCCTGCCGGACATCACCGAGCTGTCCGTCCGCGTGGCCCTGGCCGAGTCCCGCCAGGAGCCGCACGAGAACGAGCTGCGCCTGCTGCAGGCCGTGCACCGGTTGCACGAGCAGAACCCGATGCTCGGCCTGCGCGGTGTCCGCCTCGGCCTGGTCATCCCCGGCCTGTTCACCATGCAGGTCCGCGCGATCGCCGAGGCCGCGGCCGAGCGCAAGGCCGCCAAGGGCGATCCGCGCGCCGAGATCATGATCCCGCTCGTCGGCACGGTCCAGGAGCTGGAGATCGTCCGCGAGGAGGCCGACAAGGTCATCGCCGAGGTCGAGGCGGCCTCGGGCGCCGAGCTGAAGCTGTCCATCGGCACGATGATCGAACTGCCGCGCGCCGCGCTGACCGCCGGTCAGATCGCCGAGGCGGCCGAGTTCTTCTCCTTCGGCACGAACGACCTCACCCAGACGGTGTGGGGCTTCTCCCGCGACGACGTCGAGGCGAGCTTCTTCACCGCCTACCTGGAGAAGGGCATCTTCGGTGTCTCCCCGTTCGAGACGATCGACAAGGACGGCGTCGGCTCCCTGGTGAAGCTGGCCGCCAAGGCCGGCCGCGAGACCCGGCCCGACCTCAAGCTCGGCGTCTGCGGAGAGCACGGCGGCGACCCGGAGTCGGTCCACTTCTTCCACGAGGTCGGGCTCGACTACGTCTCCTGCTCCCCGTTCCGCATCCCGGTCGCCCGCCTGGAAGCGGGCCGGGCGGCCGTCCAGTCCCAGGGCAGCGACCACCGCTAGCCCGGGACCACCGACCCGGAGCCGCCGACGGTCCCCGACCCTCACCGATCGCGGCGGCTCCGGTCCACGAAGGGAGCGGGCCCCACCTGGTGCGGAGGTGGGGCCCGCTCTCGCGTTCCGTTCAGGCGGGCGTGGGTTCCCCACCGCACGCCGGACGACCCGGTCGTCACGGCGCGGGAGTCACCGCGGCATGCCTTCCCGCAGCTGTACGACGGTGCCGGCCAGGGCCGCGGTGTGCAGGGCGGAGAGGGAGGGCAGCGGGGGCAGCAGGGCGGTGGAACCGAGCTCGTCGAGGGCGAACAGGCCGTGGTCGTCGTGCTCGCCGCTGCGCCGGACGGCGGGGGCGGCGGGGAGCCGGCCACCGTAGTAGTAGAAGTCGATCACCGGCCCGGTGCCCTTCACGTCGGCCCGGTGGTCGTAGCCGATGAGCCGGGGCGTGCCGTCCAGCACGATCCCGGTCTCCTCGTGCACCTCCCGGCAGGCGGCGCCGAGCGGGTCCTCGCCGTGGTCGAGCATGCCGCCCGGCAGTCCCCAGAGCCCGGCACCGGGCTGGCCGGCGGCGTAGCGCAGCAGCAGGATCCGGTCCTCCGGGTCGAGCAGCAGGACGCAGGACGCGACGACGGTCTGCGGCAGCGTCTTGATCCACTCGGCGCGCGGCAGCACGCGCGGTACGTCGGTGGCGGGCGCGGTCGTGTCCACGGTGATGTCCCTTCCGTCGGCAGGACAGCCCGGACGAGCTGCCCGAACGGAGGAACGGCCGAACCCGGCGATGGTCACCGGCGCGTCCGGCTCAGGTGTCGCAGGCGACCCCGTCGCCGTCCCGGTCCAGGTGGGAGGCGTAGCCGGGCTCGCCCCGGCGGATGGGGGCGGCACCGGCGGCCCGGACCTCGCCGCAGTTGGCGTAGTACACGCCCGTGCCGCCGCCCGTGCCGCTGCCCTGGTCGTCGCCGCCGTCGCCGGAGCCGCCGCCGGCCGCCGGCCGGGCCGTGACGGGGGGGGGTGGCCCGGACGGTCCTCGTCGCGGTGACGGTGGGGGCGGCTTCCGGCTTCCCGGCGGGCGGGGCCGCGGTGGCCGTGGCCGTGGCCGTCGCGGTGACCGTGACGGTCGGCCGCGGCGGTGCTGACGCGGGTTTCGCGTCCGTGCCGCTCTCCCCGCCGCCCGCGCCGATCCCGATGCCCGCGAGCAGGGCCAGGGTGAGGGCGGGCAGCACACAGCGCCTGCGGGCCCAGCGGGGTGCCGGCCGGTCCGGCCGCGGAGCGGGGTGCGGACCGCCGTGCGGCGGGCGGGAGTGCGGATGGGGCATGGTCGTCCCCCCAGTGGTGGTACGTGAGGGGACGACCGTAGGACCGGGTGGCCCGGGATGGGGGAGAGGTGGCCATTCCGTGATGGTCGTGTGAAGCAGGGCGGGGTGGGGTTAGGCGCGGAACGGGCCCCGCACCTCGTACGTGATGCCGCCCGAGGAACTGCCGCTGGTGCCCCGCTGGCTGGAGAAGTACAGGCGGGTGCCGTCCGGGGAGAAGGCCGGGCCCGTGATCTCCGAGCCGGACTGGCCCTCGACCCGCAGGAAGGGGGCGACCACGTCGGTGGGGGTGATGACGCAGATTTCCATGGTGCCGCCGTCCTCGGCCACGAAGAGGTCGCCGGAGGCCGAGCCGGTGACGTTGTCCACGCCGGTGAGCGGGGCCGTGCCGGACGTGACCAGGGAGTCGTCGTAGGCGAGTTCGATGGTCTGCGCGGCGGCGTTGTACTGCCAGACGCGGTTGTCGCCCTTGGTGGTGAACCAGCAGGTGTCGTCGGCGTAGTAGCAGCCCTCGCCGCCGTTGAAGCGCTTGGCGCCGGAGACCTGGTTGCGGGTGGCGGTGGCGCCGGTCGGGTCGGGCACGCGCGCCCAGGTGACCGGACCGCTCGTGCCGCTGCCCGCCACCATCACCTCCAGGGTGCCGGAGGAGAGGTCGCCCCAGGTCGTGGGCCGGAAGCGGTAGAAGCAGCCGTCGGTGACGTCCTCGGTCAGGTAGACGACCCGGCGCACCGGGTCGGCGGCCGCCGCCTCGTGCTTGAAGCGGCCCATCGCGTCACGGCGCACGGCCGCCTGCACGCCCCAGGGGTCCGTCTCGTAGACGTAGCCGCGGTCGACCTCCTCGCAGGACAGCCAGGTGTTCCACGGTGTCTTGCCGCCCGCGCAGTTGGTGCGGGTGTTCGACAGGATGCGGTACGCGCCGGTGATCGCGCCGGTCGACGAGAACTTCACCGCGCTCGCGCCGCCCGAGGGGTTGATCTCGGAGTTGGAGACATAGATCCAGCCGGTGCCGTCGGCGTAACAGGCGCCGCCGTCCGGGGCGTTGTGCCAGGTGTACGACGTGCTGCCGACCCGCTGGCCGGAGCGGGCGATCACCCGGCTCGTGAAGCCGCCGGGGAGTCTGATGCCGTTGGCGTCCGGGGCGCCCAGCGCCCCGTAGGGGCCGGCGCCGGGCTGGGCCGGGGCCGCGTACGCGGCGCCGCGCCACAGGGTTCCGCCCAGCGCGGCGGAGGTACCGCCGAGGACGGCCGCACGCAGGAGGCTACGACGTTCCACTCTCACTCCAGAGGTGCCGTACCGCCCTGCCGCCGGTCGACGGCAGGGTCGTGCGTGGGGGGAGCGCAACGGGACGCTAGAGGAGCCGGGTTGACGGAGCATGGACAACCAGTGGCCGGGGGGCGGCACGCTGTGAGCCGCCCGTGGCCGCGTGAGGTGCCGGTACCTGCGGGGGAGGGAGAACCGCGGTGGCCTACCGGGGCACGGCCACCGCGGTGAACGTCGTCTCGGGTGTCTGCGGGCTGGTGAAGCGGGCGTTGACGAGGTAGAGGCGGTCACCCCAGCGGGCGGCCGTCGTCGGCACGTCGAAACGCGGGTCGGTGATCGTCCGGGTGAGCGTGGCGGTGGTGGCGTGCCGGTCGAGGCTCCAGACGGTGACCTTGTTCAGGCGGTTCTGCACGACGTACAGCGTGCGGCCGACGCGGACCAGGCCGTCGCCGCCTGTCACGTCGGCCGCCCCCTCCAGCGCGATCACGGTGGCGTGACCGGTCCGGAGGGACACGCGGTACAGACGGCCCGCGTTGACGACGATCAGCGCGCTCCCGTCGGGGGTGGCGACCAGCCCGTTGGCGCTGTTGGTCCCGGCGGGCGCCTGCACCCACTCGCCGCCGATCGGCAGGGCGCGGACCCGGCCCGCGCGCCCGCGCGGGACGCCGTGCAGGACCGCGGCGCGGGAGTCGGTGAACCAGGCGCGGTCCTCGTGCAGCACCACGTCGTTGATGAACGGCGCGGCGTCGTCGGTGAGCCGGTGGGTGGTGAGCGGCTCGCCGGTGCGCGCGTCGACGATCCGCGCGGTGCCGCCGCCACCCCCGGCCACGTACAGCAGCCCGTCGCGGTCCAGCTTCAGCCCGATGGACGCGAGCCCCGTGCCGCCCGCGTGCAGCACCTCGCCCCGGCCGGTGCGCAGGTCGGCGCGGAACACGGCGCCGTTCGCGCGGGAGCCCAGATACGCGTAGGGCCCGCCGCCGATCGTGATGCCCTCGGGCAGCCAGCCGTCGGGCAGTGGGAACTCGGTGGGCCAGCCGCTCCCGTGAGCGGTCTGCGCGGTGCCGGCGGCCGTGGCGAGCGCGGCGACGGCCCCGCCGAGCACGGTACGCCGGGACGGCCGGGGGTGGTTCCGGGTCATGGTCGTGCCTCCGTGGAAGGTGGGGGTGTGACGCGACGCATCCGATGAAACGCGACGCACCCCCGGAGGCGGACCGGGTCGGCGCGACTCGACAGCAACTCGACAGCGTGCGCGGCGAGTCGGCCCCGGCCGTTACGCGGTCCGCACCTCGTACGCCGTCACCCGTACCGTCTCGTCGTCCAGGCACTGGCCGGAGGCCAGGTCGAAGCGCTGCTTCAGCAGGGGGGAGGCGACGAAGGGGCGGCCCCGGTGGGTGCCCGTCAGGCCGCGGGACAGGACAGCCGCACCGGTGAAGGGGTCGCGGTTGTCGACGGCGAACAGTTCGCCGGTGCGGTCGCGGAAGATCGCCGCCTGGCGGCCGTCGGGCAGCAGGGCCGCCACCCCGCGGCCGGGGAGCAGCGCGCTCAGGTCGCAGACCGTGAACCAGTGGCCGTCCAGGGAGAGCTGGACCTTCAGGTCGGTGGTCTCGGGTGCCAGGGTCATCGCTGGGCGCTTCCTTCCAGAACGTCGGCGGGTCGCATGCCGATGGACAGCAGCGGCAGGTCGGGCTTCATCTGGTCGCGCTCGGGCACGAACGCGACGACCGGGTCGGGGGTGTCCGGCGCGTTCACGAACGACACGAACCGGGCGAGCTTCTCGGGATCGTTGATCGTCTCGGACCACTCGTCGCGGTAGTGCGCGACATGCGCCCGCATCAGCTGCTCCAGCTCGTCGCAGATGCCGAGCGAGTCGTGCACGACGACGTCCCGCACGTGGTCCAGGCCGCCCGGGATCCGCTCCAGCCAGGTCGAGGTGCGCTCCAGACGGTCGGCCGTACGGATGTAGAACATCAGGAACCGGTCGATCAGCCGGACCAGTTCGGCGTCCGACAGGTCCTGCGCGAGCAGGTCGGCGTGGCGCGGGGTCGCGCCGCCGTTGCCGCCGACGTACAGGTTCCAGCCGTTGGCCGTCGCGATCACGCCGAAGTCCTTCGACTGGGCCTCGGCGCACTCGCGCTGGCAGCCGGAGACGGCCGACTTCAGCTTGTGCGGGGAGCGCAGGCCCCGGTAGCGCAGCTCCAGGTCGATCGCCATCCTCACCGAGTCCTGGACGCCGTAGCGGCACCAGGTGGAGCCGACGCAGGACTTCACCGTGCGCAGCGACTTGCCGTAGGCGTGGCCGGACTCGAAGCCGGCGTCCACCAGGCGGGCCCAGATCAGCGGCAGTTGCTCGACGCGCGCGCCGAACATGTCGATCCGCTGACCGCCGGTGATCTTCGTGTAGAGGCCGAAGTCGCGGGCGATCTCGCCGATCACGATCAGCTTCTCCGGGGCGATCTCACCGCCGGGGATCCGGGGGACGACCGAGTACGAGCCGTTCTTCTGCAGGTTGGCCAGGAAGTGGTCGTTGGTGTCCTGCAGCGCGGCCTGCTCGCCGTCCAGGACGTAGCCGCTCGCGCCGATCGTCGGGGCGAGGGAGGCGATGATCGAGCCGACGGTCGGCTTGCAGACCTCGCAGCCGTCGCCGCCCCGGGCCTCCTCACGGCCGTGCCGGTCCAGCAGGTCCTGGTAGGAGGTGATGCGCAGCGCCAGGACGATCTCGTACAGCTCCTCGCGGGTCTGGGAGAAGCAGCCGCACAGGCCCTTGTCGACCTCGACGCCGGACGCCTCCAGCTCGGCGGTGACCAGCTGGCCGAGGACCTTGACGCAGCTGCCGCAGGTGGTGCCGGCCTTGGTGCACTTCTTCACCTCGGGCACGGTGGTGCACCTGTGCTCGGTGACCGCGCCGCGGATCGTGCCCTTGGTGACGTTGTTGCAGGAGCAGATGATCGCCTCGTCCGGCAGCGCGGTGGGGCCGAGCTGGGCCGGGGCGCCGGCGCCGGCGGGCAGCACCAGCGACTCGGGGGAGACGGGCGGGACGGAGCCGGTGAACGCCTTCAGCGTGCCGTAGGCCTCCGCGTCACCGACCAGGATGCCGCCGAGCAGCGTGCCGTCACGGCCGATGACCAGCTTCTTGTACAGGCCCGCACGGGAGTCGGAGTAGACGACGTCCAGGCAGTCCTCGGCGGTGCCGTGCGCGTCACCGAAGGACGCCACGTCCACGCCGAGCAGCTTCAGCTTGGTGGACAGGTCCGCGCCGGTGAACTCCGCCTCGTCCCGGGCGATCGTCGCGGCGGCGGTCTCCGCCTGCTCGTAGCCGGGCGCGACCAGGCCGTACACCCGGCCGTCCGCCGCCAGCGCGCACTCGCCGATCGCGAACACGTGCGGGTCGCAGACCGTGCGGCACTGCGCGTCGACCGCGATGCCGCCGCGCTCGCCGACGGTCAGACCGCAGTCGCGGGCCAGCTGGTCGCGGGGGCGGACACCGGCGGAGAACACCACCATGTCGGTGGCGAGTTCGGAGCCGTCGGACAGTTTCATGCCGGTGACGGCGCCGTCCTCGCCGACCACGATCTCCTGCGTGCCGACGCCGGTGTGGACGCTCAGGCCCATCTCCTCGATGGTGCGCAGCAGGGCCGCGCCGCCGCCCTCGTCCACCTGGACGGGCATGAGCCGGGGTGCGAACTCCACGATGTGCGCGTCGAGTCCGAGCCCCTTCAGCGCCCCCGCCGCCTCCAGGCCGAGCAGACCGCCGCCGACCACGGCACCGGTGGTGGCCCGGCTCGCGGCGTACTCCTCGATCGCGAGCAGGTCCTCGATCGTGCGGTAGACGAAGCAGCCCTCGGCGTCCTTGTTCGGCACCGGCGGCACGAACGGGTAGGAGCCGGTGGCCAGGACCAGCACGTCGTAGTCGACGACCAGCCCGTTGCGGGAGGTGACCCGCCGGGCCTCCCGGTCGATCGTCTCGGCCGGGTCGCCGATGTGCAGCTCGATGCCGTGGTCCTCGATGAACCGCATGTCCGTCATGGACAGGTCTTCCGGGGTCCGGCCCGAGAAGTACGAGGTGAGCTGGACCCGGTCGTAGGCCGGACGCGGCTCCTCACAGAGCACGACCACGCGGTGCGTGGCGGTCAGGCCGCGCTCGGCGAGCGCTTCGAGGAAGCGCTGGCCGACCATGCCGTGGCCGACGAGCACGATCGTGGGGGTAGCCCCGGGGGTGGCCGTCATCAGGAGCCTCCATCGTTGGTGAGCAGGTGGAGCAGCGGGCCGCCGTCACAGGGGAGCGGCTCTGCTCCCTCCCAGGCGCGGGCGAGCGCGCCGACGGTGCCGAGTTCGCCGACGAGGACCCCGCCGACCAGGCGGTCGTCGCGGACGACGACCTTGCGGTAGGTGCCGCGGGTGGCGTCGGCGAGCTGGACGACGTCGTCGCCCGGCAGCGCCTCGGTCTCGCCGAACGCGGCGAGGTCGAAGGGACTGCCGTGCCCGTTCAGCGTGAGCCGGGTCAGGGAGCGGGTGCCGGTGTAGCGGGCGCTCGCGTCGCCGGCGAGCAGTTCCGCGAGGGCGTCGGCCTGTTCCAGCGCGGGGGTGGCGAGCCCGTACAGGACGCCGTCGTGCTGGGCGCAGTCGCCGATCGCGTGGATGTACGGGTCGGAGGTGCGCAGCTCGTCGTCGACGACGACGCCCTTGCGGACGTCCAGGCCGGCGGCCTGCGCGAGACCGGCCCGGGGACGGACCCCGCAGGCGACGACCACCAGGTCGGCGTCGAGGGCGTACCCGTCGGCCAGCTCCACGGAGCGGACCGCGCCGCCGACGCAGCGCACGTCCCGCACCCGGCACTCGGTGTGCACCTCCACCCCGAGGTCGGTCAGGTGCCGCTTCACCAGCCGCGAGGCGGCCGGGTCGAGCTGGCGCTCCATCAGCCGCTCGGACTGCTGGGCGAGCACCACCTGAGCACCGCGCAGGGCGAGCGCCCGGGCCGCGGAGACCCCGAGCAGCCCCCCGCCGATGACGACCGCCTTCACACCCGGCCGGACCGCCTTGGACAGGCCCAGGCAGTCGTCCATGGTGCGGAACGCGTGGACCCCCTCGGGCAGTTCGCGGTCCTCGGTGAACAGGCCGCGCAGCGGCGGCAGCACCGGGTTGGAGCCGGTCGCCAGGACCAGCCGGTCGTACGCGATCACCGAGCCGTCCGCGCAGGCGACGCTCCGCCGCTCGCGGTCGATCCCGGTGACCCGTGCGCGCACCATCCGCGCGGGCGCCGGCAGGGCGATCACCTCGGGGCTGTACCGTCCGGCCAGCACCTCGGCGAGCAGCACCCGGTTGTACGGTCGGTGCTCCTCCTCGCCGATCAGGGTCGCGGGCGTGCCGAGCTCACCGAGCCGCCGGGCGAGCCGTACGCCCGCGAGGCCGGTGCCGATCACCACCACACGCTCATTCGAGGTCATGTCATCGAGCGTGCGATGCGGGTGTTACCCGGCAGCATCACCTCTGTTTCCCACGGGGAACGCTGCCCTCAGCGGGCGCGGGGGGTGGGTGTGAGGGTTCCGGGACGCGGGCGGCCGGGGACTGTGAGGGGCGCTTCGCATAGGGTCGCGATCATGCCCGACATATCGCTGACCATGATCGTCCTGCTCTGTCTGGCGGCCCTCGCCGCCGGCTGGATCGACGCCGTGGTCGGCGGCGGGGGCCTGTTGCTGCTGCCGGTGCTGCTGCTCGGCCTGCCGTCGCACACGCCCGCCGCGCACGCCCTGGGCACGAACAAGGCGGTCGCCATCGTCGGCACGACGGGCGCGGCGGTGACGTACGCCCGCAAGGCCCCGGTCGACGTGGGGACCGCCGTGCGCATCGGACTGGCCGCCCTGGCAGGCTCCTCGGGCGGGGCGTTCTTCGCGGCCGGGATGAGCACCGAGGTCCTCAAGCCGGTGATCATGGTGGTGCTGCTCGGCGTCGCGGCCTTCGTGATCCTGCGGCCCGCCTTCGGCACGGCCCCCGCCGCCGGCCCGGCCACCCGCCGCCAGATCCTCGCCGCGATCGGCCTGGCGGGCCTCGGCATCGGCTTCTACGACGGCCTCATCGGCCCCGGCACCGGCACGTTCCTGGTCCTCGCCCTCACCGCCGTCCTCCACCTCGACCTGGTCACCGCCTCCGCCACGGCCAAGATCGTCAACTGCTGCACCAACGCCGGCGCCCTGGCCACCTTCGCCTGGCAGGGCGCGGTCCTGTGGCAGCTGGCCGGCCTGATGGCCGTCTTCAACCTCGCGGGCGGCACCCTCGGCGCCCGCACGGCCCTGAAGAAGGGCAGCGGCTTCGTCCGGGTCGTGCTGCTGACGGTGGTGTTCGCGCTGGTGGCGAACCTGGCGTACGAGCAGTGGCTCGCCTAGCCACGCCTGCGCAGGTCCAGCAGCTCGATCATCCCCGTCCCGTCCTCGTCCCCGTGCCCCTGCGCCACCCGCCTGCGCATCAGCTCCAGGTACGGCGTCAGCAGCTCGGGGCTGACGCGCTGCTCCTCGGCCGTGCGCAGGAACGTGGGGACTCCCGCGGCCTGCATCGCCAGGTTGGACACGACGTCCTTGGTGTAGTCGCCGCTGTGCAACTGCTCGGCGGTCTGGTGGACGGCCGGGGCCATCGCGGTCAGCCAGTCGGCGAGCAGGGGCGCGAAGTCCTTCGGGGCGATGTCCTCCGGGCGGACCAGGGCGAAGGCGTGCAGCATGCCCGCGAACATGCCGTTCATGGCGCTCAGCAGCGCCACGTCGTGCAGGGCGGCGAATCCCGGGTCGGTCCCGACCCAGCGGGTGCCGGCCGGGACGGCGAGGGTGGCGCGGTGCTCGTCGAACAGGGCGCGCGAACCGCTGTAGAAGACGTAGCCGCCGGACTCCGGCACCCCGATCATCGGCGGTACGGCCATGATCCCGCCGTCCACGAACCGCGCGCCGCGCGCCTCGGCCCAGGCGGCGCGCGCACGGCCCTCGCCCGGGGTGCCGGTGGTCAGGTTCACCAGGTCCCGCCCGGTGAGGTCGGCCGCGTCGAGGGCCTGGCCCACCGAGGCGTCGTCCAGCAGGCAGGCGATCACCAGACGGCCGGCGGCGACGGCCGCGGCGGCGCTCGGGGCGACGACCGCGCCCTCGGCGGCGAGGGCCTCGGCCCGGGCGGGGGTGCGGTTCCAGACGGTCACCGGATGCCCGGCGGCGAGCCAGGCCCGGGCCAGGGCGGTGCCCATGGCGCCGGCGCCGAGAAGGGTGACGGGGGTACGGGAGGCAACGGTGCTGTCGGTCATGGCGTTTAGGCTCGTCGCGGGGAACCGCCTGCTCAAGTACGCACTTGGAAGTGGGTGGTTACCCGGTGGGAAGGATCCAGGCAGCGGCACGGGGAGGGAGCGCGGGCATGGGGACGACGGGACGGCGGCCGGGGGCGTACGTGTGCGGGATCGACGCCGCGATGGACGTGATCGGCGGCAAGTGGAAGGTGCTCGTGCTGTGGGCGCTGCACGAGCGGCCGTGCCGCTTCGGCGAGCTGCGCCGGGAGCTGGCGGGCATCACCGAGAAGGTGCTCGCGTCGCATCTGCGCGAGATGGAGGCCGACGGGCTGGTGCACCGCGAGGCGTACGACGAGGTGCCGCCGCGCGTGGAGTACTCGCTCACGCCCCGGGGCGTGTCCCTGAACGAGGCGCTGGAACCGCTCGGGGCGTGGGGCAAGGCCCATGTCCTGGGCGGGTCACCGGCTCCCGGTCAGGTGCGCGAAGACGACGACGTTCCCCTGGTAGCCGGTGGCGCGTGAGTAGCCGCCCCCGCAGGTGATGACCCGCAGCTCGGGGCGGCGGGCGGCGCCGTAGACCCGCTCGTCGGGGAAGTCCTTCGCGGCGTACACCTCGACGGCGTCCACGGTGAACACCGCGACACTGCCGTCGCGCCGGTCCACCTCGATCGTGCTGCCCTTCCTCAGGGCGCCGAGGCCGTAGAAGACGGCGGGGCCGTCGGCGTTGTCGACGTGGCCCGCGACGATCGCCGTGCCCCGCTCGCCGGGGGTGGTGCCGGCCTCGTACCAGCCGGCGAGGTTCTCGTGCGCGGCCGGCGGCACGTCGAGGCTGCCGCTCCCGGTCAGCCCGAGCCCGGTCAGCGGCGCGTCCACCCGGATCGCCGGGATGCGGATGCGGTCGGGCGGCGAGGGCGGCAGCGCCGGCGCGGCGGGCCGCCCGGACTCGCCGGCCCGGCCGTACAGACCGCCCTGGCCCGTCCGGCCGTCCTGCCCGGCACGGGCCTGCGCGGCGGACGGCTGCGGCGGGGCGTGCGTCCCGGCGCCGTCGCGCAGCAGCCACACCCCGGAGCACAGGGCGAACACCGTCACGGCCGCCATGGCCGCGTTCGCCGGGTTGCCCACCGGGCCGCCGGACCTGCGGAACCTGCGCATACCCACCCTTTCCTGATCTCCCGCCCCGAGCCCCCTCCGGGCCGCGAGGGGCGTCGGACCCGGAGGGGGAGGGGACCTGCGGTACCGGCGACGGACAGCGGAGGGTGTCCGTCAGATCCCGTCGCCTCTCGCCCGGCGATGCAGGAGCCAGGTACCGCCCGCGGCGGCGACGGCGAGGGCCGCCACACCGGCCGCGGTCTGCACGGGATCGGGGCCCAGGGCGCCGCCGACCCCCGTCTTCACGCTCCCCCGGGGATACACCTGCTCGTGCCCGGCCGTCAGTGTGACCACCAGATCGCCGGTGACCCGCCGACCGCTCCCGGCGCACGTCGCGGTGATCTCGTACGTCCCGGGCTGCGCGCTCGGCGGCACCCTGAACCGCCCGCTCGCCGCCGTCTCGTTCCGGCCCGGCGCCAGCGTGAACGCGCCGGCCCCGACCGCGCTGGCGTCACCCGCCGCCGTGCCGTCCTGCCCGCAGGCGGAGGTGCGCACCGTGACGTGCGCGCCGGGTTCGACCGAGGCGGGGGAGACCCGGAGGTCACCGGCCGGGGCGCCGTGCGCGGGGGCTGCGGCGAGCGCGGCGGTGGCGACGGCGAGCGCGGTGGCGGTCAGCGGCCGGGCGGTACGTCGCATCGGTGCTCCTTCGAGCTGTTCGGTCGTGCACCTGCCCTTCCGAGGTAACGGCGGGCGCGGCCGGCGCGCTTTCTGAGAGCCCGTCAGAATTGGGGTGAACGGGTGTCGGGGCGCCCGGCCCGACGGTCCGTCAGGAGACGTTTCACCAGGTCACGGGCCGTGCACTGACCCGGGGCGGAAATTCGCGGCCGGCGCGGGTGAATGGGTGACCCGCGGGTGCCGGGCCGCGCTTGACCTGAACCATGGTTGAGGTACGAGGCTGTGGCGCATGAAGACAACCGCTGACGCACCCACCGCCGAGCAGACCGACACCCTCCGGGTGACCCTGGTCATCGGCAGCAACCGCCACGGCCGCTTCGGCCCGGTCGTCGCCGACTGGCTCCTGGACCGGCTGCGGGGCCGCGACGACCTGGTCGCCGAGGTCGTCGACGTCGCCGACGCCGAGCTGCCGACGTCCCTCGAACCGACGCCCGAGGCGACCGCCGTGCTGTCCGGCATCACCCCGAAGCTGGCCCGCGCGGACGCCTTCGTCGTCCTCACCCCCGAGTACAACCACTCCTTCCCGGCGGGCCTGAAGAACCTCGTCGACTGGCACTACGGCGAGTGGCGGGCCAAGCCGGTCGCCCTCGTCTCCTACGGCGGGCTGGCCGGCGGCCTGCGGGCCGCGGAGCACCTCCGCCAGGTCTTCGCGGAACTGCACGCCGTGACGGTGCGCGACACCGTCTCCTTCCACAACGCCGGCGCGTCCTTCGACGACCACGGCACCCTGCGCGACCCGTCCGGCCCGGA
>NZ_JAPSKN010000069.1:3678-28756 GCF_031181705.1 Streptomyces sp. | reverse complement strand
CTAGTCGGTGCCGGTCGCCTTCAGCGCCAGCCAGAGCTCCATCCGGGCGTCCGGGTCGTCCAGGGAGCGGCCGAGGATCTCCTCGACGCGGCGCATGCGGTAGCGCAGGGTGTGGCGGTGGACGCCGAGGTCGGCAGCCGCCGCGTCCCACTGGCCGTGCTTGGACAGCCAGGCGCGCAGGGAGGCGACCAGGTCGCCGCGTCCCGTGGCGTCGTGCTCGTACAGCGGACGCAGCATGCCGTCGGCGAACGCCCGTACGGCGTCGTCCGCGAGCAGCGGCAGCACGGATCCGGCCGCCATCTGCTCGTGCTCCACCAGGACGCGACCGCGCCGCCTGGCCACCGACAGGGCCTGCTCGGCCTGCTTGTACGCGGCCGACGCGGCGATCGGCCCGGCCGGCGCCGACAGGCCCACGACCAGCTCGTCCTCCTCGCCGCCCGGCACCTTCTCGCGCACCGTGGTCCGGGCCGTCTCCAGGGCCGCCGCGTACTCGGCACAGGCCGCCGCCGCGGCGCCGCCGTCCGCGGCCAGCACCACCAGCCGCTCCCCCTCCGGCACGACGAGCACGGCCTCGCCGGCCCGGGCCGCCGCGGACTCCAGGACGTCGGCGAGCGCCGCCAGCCGGTCGCCGCCCGTGTCGGCCGCGGCGAGCGCTGCGGCGGAGGGCCGGTCGGGGGCCGGGGCGGCGGCGCGGGCCTCGGCACGGGCCAGCGCCGCCGAGGCCGACACCGGCACCCGTTCGGCGACCAGCATCCGGAACGGCGCGTCCAGCAAGCCCCCGTACAGATCCCCGGCGACCGCCCGCGCGTGGTCCGGCTCCCCGGCCAGCAGCATGCGCAGCACCGCGGTGCCGACTCGCTGCTCGGCCGCCTGGAGGGAGCGGGAGCGCTCCGTGGTGAGGGTCAGCAGGGCGATGGCCGAGTGGACGGCGTACCGCTCGGCGGTGCCCAGGGTGGCGGCGGTGCCGACGGCGAGCGCCGCGCGGGGCCGCCGGCCGGTCCCCACGGTGTGCAGTTCGACCCGGTCCTCGTTCTCCGGCCCGCCGACCACCGACGAGGCCGGCGCGGGGCGGTCCCGCAGCCGCCGCACGTCGCCGGTGAGCCGCGCGGCCCGCCGTCCGGCCCACTCGGGAGCCGCGGCGACGACGGCGCCCGACGCGTCGTACAGCGCCGCCCAGCCGTCGACCTGGGCGGCCAGCGCGGCCAGCAGCCCTTCCGGACCGCCGGTCTGCGCCTGCCGGGTCAGCTCGCGCTGGGCGGCGAACCCCGCGGTGACGGCCTGGTACTGGTCGGCGGCGATCGCGGCGGACACGGCCTTGCTGATGGCGAGGAACGGGGTCCGGCGGGGCACCTCCAGCAGCGGCAGGCCCTCCTCCTCGGCCGCGTCGACGAGCGCCTGGGGAGTCTCCTCGTAGTTGACGCCCACGGCGAAGCCGAGCCCGACCACGCCGGCGCCGGCCAGCCGCCGCACGTAGCGCCGCATGGCTTCCGGGTCCTCGGCGTCCAGCTTGAGCGCGGTGATCAGCAGCAGCTCCCCGCCCTCCATGTAGGGCACGGGATCGGCGAGCTCGCTGACGTGCGCCCAGCGGACCGGCACGTCGAGGCGGTCCTCCCCCGCCCGCACGGTCAGTTTCAGCGCGGAGTGGTGGACGAGCGAGGCGAGCGTCGGGGGCATGAGGCCTTCAGGTCTGCGTCAGGGCGGTGTGCGCATTGTGTTCTTTTGGCCGCCGCGTATGAACGACCTGTGACGATTCTGCCTCACCGTATGGTCCGCGCGTACCGCGCGGGTGCACAGCCCGTCGAGGTCTCAGCCCCGCAGGTTCACCAGCAGGGGCGGCGCGTGCTCGCCCTGCACCGTGGTCAGCGACAGCACCGCGTGCCCGGCCGGCACCGCGTGGGCCAGTTCCGAGGCGGACCAGCGCTCGCGCTCGACCTGCCGGACGGTCACCGCCCGGGCCGTCGGCGCCTTGCCGGTGATCACCCGCCGGACCGCGTGCAGCGCCTTGCCCGCCGGGGTCTCGGCGATGATCTGCCGGTCGGTGACGTCACGGGCCTCGGTCCACTCCTTGCCCCACACCTCGGCGAAGTCCTGACCGTCCCAGGGCGTGAGCCCCGCCAGCGCCATCCGGCACCCGGTGGCGCCGAGCAGCGGCCCCCGCAGCGGCCGGGCCACGTCGTCCAGCGTCCGCAGGGTCAGCACGACACCGGCGTTCCCGGACCGCAGCCGCTGGATGCCGCGCACGGCCTCGGGCGTCACGACCCCGGTCGCGTCGTCGAGCACCAGGCAGGCGAACAGCGACCGGTCCTCGCGTACGGCGACACTGGCCGTGAACTGGGCGAGCACCAGCCGCGCGAGCATCCGGGAGGCGTCGGCGTGCCCGCGCTCGGGCAGGTCGACGCGGACGCGCACGGGATGGTCGAGGGCCTTCAGCGTGAAGGGCCGCGACTGGCCCGAGGTGTCGAAGAAACCCGCGAAGGCGGGCCGGTCGAGCAGCGCGACCCGGTCGGCCAGCACCCCGCCGACGTCTCCGGGCTGCCCCATCTGCCGCTCCCGGGCGTCGAGCTCGCGCAGCAGCGACTCGTGACCGGACTCCTGCAGCCCCTGCCGCAGCGCGGCGAACGGCCCCGGCGCCCCGTCCAGCAGCTGCCGCAGCTCCGGTACGGAGGGGAACCGCCCGTGAACGGCGCGGAACGGCCCGAGCAGCTGCGCGAGCACCGTGGTGGAGCGGCGGGTGTCGCTGCCCGGGTGCGGATCGGCGAGATCCCCGACCAGCCCCTCGGCGAGCACGGCCGCGGCCTCGTCCGGGTCGCTGGTGCCGCCGTACAGGTCGAGGTCGTACTCGGAGTCCTGGTTCCCGATCCGCACGACGACGTCATACGCGTCGGCGGGCCCGAGCCCGGCCCCGGCCCCCCCGACCACCACGACGGCGGCCCGTCCGGCCAGGGCATGCAGACACAGCGACTCGGCGACGGGCCGCACGACGGCCCCGGTCTTCCCGGAACCGGCGGGGCCGACGGCGACGAGCGAGGTGCCCAGCAGGTCGGGTCCGAGGGCGAGCCCGGCGCCGCGGTAGGTGTACGGGTTGCGGGCGTCGTCCACGGCGGTGCCCAGCCGTACCTGTCCGGTGAGCAGGTCGTGCGGGGCGAGCCTGGCCGGCAGGTCGCGTTCCCCCGAGGGATGGAGGCAGGCGGCGGCGCCGTCCTTCAGCACCGCGCCGGTGAAGGTGGCGAGGCTGTGCCGTCCGGTGCGCACGCCCTGCCAGGCCCGCTGGATCCGGGCGTGGTCGACGTCCCGCATGAGGCCGCAGCGGGCGTCGGCGGCGAGCCGCTCGGCGGCGTCCACGGCACCGGCGGCGCGCAGCTCGTTCCACTGGGCCGGGTCGTCCTGGGGCACCGTGGGGTCGGCCTGAGCCTCGGGCCGGCGGAAGCGCGCGGCGACGAAGCGGCGCCAGACCTCGCCCCAGCGGCCGAGGCGCGCCACTGAGACCATGATCGCCAGGGCGACGAGCAGCTCGTACCCCCGGTACACCAGGAACGTGCCGGTCTCGCCGAGATCACTGTCGGCGCCGCGCCAGGCGTCCGGGACGATCAGGTCGAACGGCACCCACCACCAGTTGCCGAGGTACCCGTTCTGCAGCAGTGACCAGATCAGCCACCCCACCAGGAACGCGATCACCGCCCCGCTGAGCAACTGCCGGGTGGGGGTGACGTCGAGTTCCTCGGCGGGCCGCGGCCGGTGCCCGAAGCGCCACACGCCCGGCGCGGCCTCCGGCCGGGGCGCGCGCAGCCAGGCGAGGAAGGCCGACCCGTCCGGCAGCGGCGGCGCCGGTGCCTGGGGCGGCCGGGGAGGCACCGCGGGCACCTCCGGCGGCCCCGCCGGACGCGGCACGGGGTTCGCATGTGTGCCCCGGGCCTCCTGCGTCCCGTCGCTGTCCATCGCCCTTGCCCCCTGACCAGCCGCTCCGTCCACCATCAGCGAGCCAATCTAACGCCCTCCCCTGGGGAGTTCACCGCTTACCCGGCCGCGTCGTGGGCACGGGTGGCCGAGACCGCCATGTCCACCCCGGACAAGCCGTCGCGCCGACAACGCCCACATGGAGCATGCCCACCCCCCTTTCCCCGCCCTAGCCTGCGGGAAAAGAAGTCACAGTGTCTGTACAGGCCCGTCCGCACCACCCCAGGAGCCCCGCATGAGCGCACTGCCGCAGGAGCGTCGTGTCGTCACCGCCATTCCCGGCCCGAAGTCGCAGGAGCTGCAGGCCCGCCGCACCGCCGCGGTCGCGCAGGGCGTGGGCTCCGTGCTGCCCGTGTTCACCGCGCGCGCGGGCGGCGGGATCATCGAGGACGTCGACGGCAACCGCCTGATCGACTTCGGCTCGGGCATCGCCGTGACGTCCGTCGGCGCCTCCGCCGAGGCCGTCGTACGGCGGGCGTCGGCGCAGCTCGCCGACTTCACCCACACCTGTTTCATGGTCACGCCGTACGAGGGCTACGTCGAGGTCGCCGAGGCGCTCGCCGAGCTCACCCCGGGTGACCACGCCAAGAAGAGCGCGCTGTTCAACTCCGGCGCCGAGGCCGTCGAGAACGCCGTGAAGATCGCCCGGGCGTACACCAAGCGGCAGGCCGTCGTGGTGTTCGACCACGGGTACCACGGGCGCACCAACCTGACGATGGCGCTCACGGCGAAGAACATGCCGTACAAGCACGGCTTCGGGCCGTTCGCGCCCGAGGTGTACCGGGTGCCCGTGGCGTACGGCTACCGCTGGCCGACGGGCCCGGAGAACGCCGGTCCCGAGGCCGCCGCCCAGGCGATCGACCAGATCAGCAAGCAGGTCGGCGCCGAGAACGTCGCCGCCATCATCATCGAGCCGGTGCTCGGCGAGGGCGGCTTCATCGAGCCGGCCAAGGGCTTCCTGCCGGCGATCCGGGAGTTCGCCTCCGCGCACGGCATCGTCTTCGTCGCCGACGAGATCCAGTCCGGCTTCTGCCGCACGGGCCAGTGGTTCGCGTGCGAGGACGAGGGGATCGTCCCGGACCTGATCACGACCGCCAAGGGCATCGCCGGCGGTCTGCCGCTCGCTGCCGTGACCGGGCGTGCCGAGATCATGGACGCCGCGCACGCGGGCGGTCTGGGCGGTACGTACGGCGGCAATCCGGTCGCCTGCGCGGGCGCGCTGGGCGCTATCGAGACCATGCGCGAGCTCGACCTGAACGCCAGGGCCAAGGACATCGAGGCCGTGATGAAGGCGCGTCTTTCGGCCATGCAGGAGAAGTTCGACATCATCGGCGACGTGCGCGGCCGCGGCGCGATGATCGCCATCGAGCTGGTCAAGGACCGCGCCACCAAGGAGCCGAACCCGGAGGCGACCGCCGCGCTCGCCAAGGCCTGCCACCAGGAGGGCCTGCTGGTCCTGACCTGTGGCACCTACGGCAACGTCCTCCGCTTCCTGCCGCCGCTGGTGATCGGCGAGGACCTGCTGAACGAGGGCCTCGACATCATCGAGCAGGGCTTCGCCCGCATCTGACCCTCCGCCGCGCGCATCTGAGCCCTCGTCGGGGCAGGTGAGCCGCCCCGGTTCCGCTACCGGGGCGGCGAGCGGCAGAGCGTGTGAAGAAGGTGTGCGAGGTGGATGACAGGGCGCCCCGCGGCCTGTCCTGAGTCCTGCCCCTGTCGTAGGTTCTTCCCAGATGAGAGATACACCCCGCCCACAGGGGACTGTGGGTGACATCAGGCCGGGGCCTCCCCAGCTTCGACCTGGTCGTGCCCTCGCGCACACAACCGGAGCCTGAGGCTCTGGAGCTCCTCACCGATCGGACGGTCGCCCGCCCCAAACCCCCCGGGGCGCGCGACGTTCCGGTCCGGACGGCCGCCTCGGAACCACCCCCCCTGTTCCGGGGCGGCCGACCTCCCTCTTCGCTTCTTCCTTCTCCTCAGCCGCCTCCCGCGCGGCCCGCTCCAGCCGGGCCCGGTGGCTCTCCCACCACGCCCGGTCGCCTGCCGGCAGGCTGCCCGCGGCCGGTGTCAGGCCGGTGCTCCCGTCGATGAGTTCAGCGCGTCCCGGGCGTCCTGCAGACAGCGGAGCAGGTCCGCCTTCGCGTTCGGTGCCGTCATGCCGGGCAGTCTCGCGCACCCGGCACCGACAGGGCCCGCCCGGGGACGTCCGCGCGCGTGCCAAGCTGGGCATCATGCCGATCTCCGCGCGCCAGGAACGCGCCCCGTCCCGCGAGCACCCTGGCACCCTGGTCGTGCTGCTCGGCCTCCCCGCCCTGCTCTTCGCCCTGATCACCTGGCAGGTGGTCGCCGACGGCCCGCTGCCGCGGCTCGACGAGCGGCTCAGCCGGGTGCTGGTCGACCCCGACCGCTTCTCGGAACTGCTGTCGGACCTGGGCAACGTCGGAGTGGCGGTCCCGGTCCTCGCCGTCGCCCTCGGGTACGTCGCCGTGCGCGGCCACCGCGACGGCACCGGCCGCTGGTGGCTGCCGGTGGTCGCCGCCGCCCTGCTCATGGCGCTGGTCCCGACCCTGGTCGTCCCGCTGAAGGAACTCACCGACCGCCCGGGCCCGCCGGTCGTCCCCCCGGGCACCGGCTACTACCCCTCCGGTCACACCGCCACGGCAGCCGTCGCCTACGGCGGCGCGACCCTGCTCCTGCTCCCCGGACTGCGCACCGCCCTCGCCCGCCGCGTCCTGGTCGCCCTCTGCGCCGTCCTCGTGCTCGGCGTGAGCTACGGCCTGGTCCGCCGCGGCTACCACTGGCCGCTGGACGTGGTGGCCAGTTGGTGTCTGAGCGCGGTGCTGCTGGCGCCGCTGTGGCTGTTCACACGGCGGCGGACGGCGCCGCCCGGGCCGCCCGCCGGGTAGCGCCTAGTCACCGTTCTCCGTCGCCAGCCCGGCCGCCGCCTCGTGCATCGCCAGTTCCAGCAGCGCGGGGTCCGTCAGCAGGCCCGAG
The DNA here is from genome assembly GCF_031181705.1 of Streptomyces sp. GTDB lineage: Bacteria > Actinomycetota > Actinomycetes > Streptomycetales > Streptomycetaceae > Streptomyces. Next base: position 21,808 of record NZ_JAPSKN010000069.1, on the reverse strand, counting down.
CCGTCCGGCGGGACCAGCCAGCGGACGCCACCGGGCGAGGAACGGCCCGGGTACGGCACGACGATCCAGGTGCCGGCGCCCGCGGTGCGGATGCCCGTGCCGAGCCAGCGGGCCGCGGTGCCGGGCGGCACGAAGAAGCCCATGCGCGCGTCGCCGAAGTCGACGAGCACCGGGCCCGGCTGGTCGAGGACACGGCTGAGCACGTCGAGCGTGGCGTAGCCGAGTTCGCCGGGCAGGATCAGCACGTCCCAGGCGCTGCCGGCCGGCAGCAGGGCGACCCCGAGCGGGTTGCGCTCCCACTCCCAGCGGCAGGCCTCCGGGTCGGGTGCGACGGATGCGAGCCACTCGACCGCTGTCTTGGCCCCTGTCATGAGGAAGACCCCCTTCTCTCTCGTGAAGCTCGTGGTTCTCACGGACGCGCGCTGCGTCCACGAGGGCGCCACGAGGGAGAAGGAGGTCCCCCCGGGATCATTACGCGGGTTCCGGCCTCTCGTTGGAGTGAACCGGCTCACACCCGCAGGTTCGGCTCGTTCAGCTGTCGAAGCCCAGACCCAGCCGGTCCATCGTGCGCAGCCACAGGTTGCGGCGGCCGCCCCGGGCGTCCGCGCGGGCCAGCGACCACTTGGTGAGGGCGATGCCCGTCCAGGCGAACGGCTCCGGCGGGAACGGCAGCGGCTTCCTGCGGACCATCTCCAGCTCGGTCCGCTCGGTGCGCTCCCCCGCCAGCAGGTCCAGCATCACCTCGGCACCGAAGCGGGTCGCGCCGACGCCGAGCCCCGTGTAGCCGGCCGCGTAGGCCACCTTGCCCTGGTGGGCGGTGCCGAAGAACGCCGAGAAGCGGGAGCAGGTGTCGATGGCGCCGCCCCAGGCGTGGGAGAAGCGGACCCCCTCCAGCTGCGGGAAGCAGGTGAAGAAGTGCCCGGCGAGCTTGGCGTAGGTCTCGGGGCGGTCGTCGTACTCGGCGCGGACGCGGCCGCCGTAGGGGTAGATCGCGTCGTAGCCGCCCCACAGGATCCGGTTGTCGGCGGACAGGCGGAAGTAGTGGAACTGGTTGGCGCCGTCGCCGAGGCCCTGGCGGTTCTTCCAGCCGATCGACGCCAGCTGCTCGTCGGTGAGCGGCTCGGTCATGAGGGCGTAGTCGTAGACCGGGACGGTGTAGGCGCGCACGCGCCGGACCAGGTTCGGGAAGATGTTGGTGCCGAGGGCGACCCGGCGGGCGCGGACCCGGCCGTAGGGGGTGCGCACGGCCATGCCCGCGCCGTAGGGCCTCAGCTCCAGCGCGGGCGTGTGCTCGTAGACGCGCACGCCCAGGTCCACGCAGGCCCGCTTCAGGCCCCAGGCGAGCTTCGCCGGGTTCAGCATGGCGACGCCCCTGCGGTCCCACAGGCCCGCCCGGAAGGTGGGTGAGTCCACCTGCTCCCGTACGGCGTCGGCGTCCAGGTACTCGACGCCCTCGGCGAGGCCCAGGCGGGACGTCTCCTCGTGCCACTCGCGCAGTTCCCGAGCCTGGTAGGGCTCGGTGGCGACGTCGATCTCGCCGGTGCGTTCGAAGTCGCAGTCGATGGAGTGCCGGGCGACCGCCGCCTCGATCGCGTCGAGGTTGCGGGCGCCCAGCCGCTGGAGCGTGTGGATCTCGTCCGGCCAGCGGGTGAGGCCGTTGGGCAGACCGTGCGTGAGGGAGGCGGCGCAGAACCCGCCGTTGCGGCCGGAGGCGGCCCAGCCCACCTCGCGGCCCTCCACCAGCACCACGTCCCGCCGCGGGTCGCGTTCCTTGGCGATCAGCGCCGTCCACAGTCCGCTGTAGCCGCCGCCGACGACGAGCAGGTCGCAGGTCTCGGAGGTGGTGAGGGCGGGTTCGGGGCGGGGCCGGCCGGGGTCGTCCAGCCAGTACGGGACCGGCTGGGCGTCGGAGAGCGAACGAGTCCACCGATTCATGGCGCCAGGGGCCATGATTTCAACTCCCTACGGTTATGCCTTTTGTCTGTTGCGGCGATTCCCGACGGCCATGGAAACCAGGACGAGCAGGACGGCGACGACGAACATGGCCGTGCCGATGACATTGATCTGGACGGGCGTTCCGCGCTGCGCCGAGCCCCAGACGAACATGGGGAAGGTCACGGTCGAACCGGCGTTGAAGTTGGTGATGATGAAGTCGTCGAAGGAGAGCGCGAAGGCGAGCAGCGCGCCCGCCGCGATACCCGGTGCCGCGATCGGCAGGGTGACCCGGACGAAGGTCTGGAACGGGCCCGCGTACAGGTCCCGCGCCGCCTCCTCCAGTTTCGGGTCCATCGACATCACGCGCGCTTTCACGGCCGTGACCACGAAACTCAGGCAGAACATGATGTGCGCGATGAGGATCGTCCAGAAGCCGAGCTGCGCGCCCATGTTGAGGAAGAGGGTGAGCAGCGAGGCGGCCATGACGACCTCGGGCATCGCCATCGGCAGGAAGATCAGCGAGTTCACGGCGCCGCGGGCGCGGAACCGGTAGCGGACCAGGGCGAAGGCGATGAGCGTGCCGAGGAGCGTGGCGCCGAGGGTCGCCCAGAACGCGATCTGGAGGCTCACCGACAGCGAGCCGCACAGGTCCGAGACCCCGCACGGGTCCTTCCAGGCGTCCAGGGAGAACTGCTGCCACTCGTAGTTGAAGCGCCCCTTCGGTTTGTTGAAGGAGAACACCGTCACGACGATGTTCGGCAGCAGCAGGTAGGCGAGGGTCAGAAGTCCCGCGATGACGACGAGATGTCTCTTGAGCCGGTTGACGATGGGCATTCAGACCAGATCCTCCGTCCCGGACCTGCGGATGTAGAGGGTGACCATGAGGAGGATGGCCGCCATGAGGATGAAGGACAGTGCCGCTGCCGTCGGGTAGTCGAGCACTCTGAGGAACTGCGTCTGGATGACGTTGCCGACCATGCGGGTGTCGGTCGAGCCGAGCAGGTCGGCGTTGACGTAGTCACCGGCCGCCGGGATGAAGGTCAGCAGCGTGCCGGAGACGACGCCCGGCATCGACAGCGGGAAGGTCACCTTGCGGAAGGTCGTCCAGGGCCGGGCGTACAGGTCACCGGCGGCCTCGTGGAGCCGGCCGTCGATGCGCTCCAGCGAGGTGTAGAGCGGCAGGATCATGAACGGCAGGAAGTTGTACGTCAGGCCGCAGATGACCGCCAGCGGGGTGGCCAGCACCCGGTCCCCGGCGGTCAGGCCCAGCCAGCTGGTCACGTCCAGGACGTGCAGCGCGTTCAGCGCGCCGACGAGCGGGCCGCCGTCCGCGAGGATCGTCTTCCAGGCCAGGGTGCGGATCAGGAAGCTGGTGAAGAACGGCGCGATCACCAGGATCATGATGAGGTTCCGCCAGCGGCCCGCCCGGAAGGCGATCAGATACGCCAGCGGGTAGCCCAGCAGCAGGCACAGGATCGTCGCCGTGCCCGCGTACAGGACCGAGCGGACGAACTGCGGCCAGTACGCGGACAGGGCGTCCCAGTAGGTGGCGAAGTGCCAGGTGACCCTGTAGCCCGTCTCCAGGGAGCCCGTCTGCACGGACGTGGAGGCCTGGTAGATCATCGGCAGTGCGAAGAAGACCAGCAGCCACAGGATGCCCGGCAGCAGCAGCCAGTACGGGGTCAGCCGGCCCCGGCGCCTGGCGGGCTTCGGCCCGGGTGCGTCCGGCGCGAGGGGCGGTGGCGCCTCGGTGAGTGTCGACATCAGGCCGCCTCTTCCACTCCGGCCTCGGCGTCCTGGGCGGCGTCCAGGCCGAAGGTGTGGGCCGGGTTCCAGTGCAGGACGACCTCGGCGCCGGGCACGAGCCGGGGGTCGCGGTCGATGTTCTGGGCGTAGACCTCGAAGTCCGGGCAGACCGGGCTGTCGACGACGTACTGCGTCGAGACGCCGATGAAGCTGGAGTCCGCGATCCGGCCGGTGATGCGGTTGCGGCCCGCCGGGATCTCGCCGGCGTCGTCCGCGTGGGTGAGGGAGATCTTCTCCGGGCGGACCCCGACCAGCACCTTGCCGCCGGTGCTCGTGGGCGCCGAACAGCGCGCCTCGGGCAGGACCAGCTTGCCGCCGCCCGCCTTCAGCACGATCTCCTCGCCGCTTCTCGAGTCGATCTCGGCCTCGATGAAGTTGGAGGTGCCGAGGAAGTTGGCGACGAACGTGGTGCGCGGGTTCTCGTACAAATCGGCCGGGGAGCCGAGCTGCTCGACGCGGCCCGCGTTCATCACGGCGACCGTGTCGGCCATGGTCATGGCCTCCTCCTGGTCGTGCGTGACGTGGACGAAGGTGATGCCGACCTCGGTCTGGATGCGCTTGAGCTCCAGCTGCATCTGGCGGCGCAGCTTCAGGTCCAGGGCGCCGAGCGGCTCGTCGAGCAGCAGCACCTTGGGGTGGTTGATCAGGGCGCGGGCCACCGCGACGCGCTGCTGCTGGCCGCCGGAGAGCTGGTGCGGTTTCTTGCGCGCCTGCTCGCCGAGCTGGACCAGCTCCAGCATCTCCTCGACCTGCTTCTTCACGGACTTCAGGCCGCGGCGGCGCAGGCCGAAGGCGACGTTCTCGAAGATGTCGAGGTGCGGGAAGAGGGCGTAGGACTGGAAGACCGTGTTCACCGGCCGCTTGTACGGCGGCAGCGCCGTCACGTCCTGGTCGCCCAGGAAGACGGTGCCGGCGGAGGGCTCCTCCAGGCCGGCGATCATGCGCAGGGTGGTGGTCTTGCCGCAGCCGGAGGCGCCGAGCAGGGCGAAGAAGGAGCCCTGCGGGACGGTCAGGTCGAGCGGATGGACGGCGGTGAAGGCGCCGTAGGACTTGCTGATGCCCGTGAGGCGGACGTCGCCGCCCGGGTCCGTGGTGTTCGTCATGGTGGTCACGCCCCCGTCAGCTTCGCGAACTTCTCTTCGAACTCGGTCTCTTCCTTCGAGCTCAGCGAGCGGAAGGCGTGCGACTTGGCCGCCATGGCCTTGTCGGGGATGATCAGCGGGTTGTTCGCCGCGTCCTCGTCGATCTTCGCCAGTTCGGCCTTCACACCGTCGACGGGACACACGTAGTTGATGTACGCGGCCAGTTCGGCGGCGGGCTTCGGCTCGTAGTAGAAGTCGATGAGCCGCTCGGCGTTCGTCTTGTGCCGGGCCTTGTTGGGGATGAGCAGGTTGTCCGTGGACGTCATGTAGCCGCTGTCCGGGATGAGGAAGTCGATGTCGGGGCTGTCCGCCTTGAGCTGGACGACGTCGCCGGCCCAGGCGACGCAGGCCGCGAAGTCGCCGCTGGTCAGGTCCGAGGTGTAGTCGTTGCCGGTGAAGCGGCGGATCTGGCCCTTGTCGACGGCCTTCTGCAGGCGGGCGATGGCCGCGTCGTAGTCGTCGGCGGTGAAGTCCGCCGGGTCCTTGCCCATGTCGAGCAGCGTCATGCCGACGCTGTCGCGCATCTCCGACAGGAATCCGACGCGCCCCTTGAGCTTGGGGTTGTCGAGCAGGTCGGAGATCGACGTCACCTCGACGCCGTCGAGGGCCTTCTTGTTGTACGCGATGACCGTCGAGATGCCCTGCCAGACGTAGGAGTAGGCACGGCCGGGGTCCCAGTCGGGGTTGCGGAACTGGGCGGACAGGTTGGCGTAGGCGTGCGGCAGGTTGCTCGCGTCGAGTTTCTGCACCCAGCCGAGGCGGATCAGGCGGGCGGCCAGCCAGTCGGTGAGGACGATCAGGTCGCGGCCGGTGTCCTGGCCCGCGGCGAGCTGCGGCTTGACCTTGCCGAAGAACTCGTTGTTGTCGTTGATGTCCTCGGTGTACTTGACCTTGACGCCGGTGCGCTTCGTGAACTGCTCCAGCGTCGGGTGGTGCTTGCCGCTGTCGTCGACGTCCATGTACTCGGTCCAGTTGGAGAAGTTCACCGTCTTCTCCTTGGCCGAGCGGTCCTCGGCCGGGACGCCGCCCTGCGACTGACCGGCCGCCGGGATGCCGCAGGCGCTCAAGCTCCCCAGACCGCCGAGGGCGAGTGCGCCGCCCGTGGAGGCGCGCAGCAGGGACCGCCGGGTGAGGGCGGCCCTGCCGTTGGTGAGGCTGCGCCGCAGGGCGGCCACTTGGGCCGGGGACAGGCGGTCGGGCTCGTACTGCTCCATGCGCGTGGTGCCCTTTCGAAGGGTGGACGGCCGTTGGTCAGGCGGCCTGCGAACGGCTATCGGTCCCCGAACACGGTGCGGTGCCAGTCCTTCGCGGCCACCGCGGTGTTGTCGAACATGACGTGCTTGATCTGGGTGTACTCCTCGAACGAGTATGCGGACATGTCCTTGCCGTAGCCGGAGGACTTGTAGCCGCCGTGCGGCATCTCGCTGATGATCGGGATGTGGTCGTTGACCCACACGCAGCCCGCCTTGATCTCGCGCGTGGCCCGGTTGGCCCGGTACACGTCCCGGCTCCAGGCGGAGGCGGCCAGCCCGTACGGGGTGTCGTTGGCGAGCGCGATCCCCTCGTCGTCGGTGTCGAACGGCAGCACGACCAGGACCGGCCCGAAGATCTCCGACTGGACGACCTCGCTGTCCTGGGCCGCGTCGGCGATCAGGGTGGGACGGTAGTAGGCGCCCTTGGCGAGCTCGCCCCCGGGCGCCTCGCCGCCGGTCACCACGCGCGCGTAGGCACGCGCCCGGTCGACGAAGCCGGCGACCCGGTCGCGCTGGGCGTGCGAGACCAGCGGTCCCAGGTCGGTCCCGGCGGCGAACGGGTCGCCGAGCCGGACCGTCTCCATCAGCGCCGCCGTCCGCTCCACGAAGGCCTCGTACAGCGGCCGCTGCACGTACGCGCGCGTGGCGGCCGTGCAGTCCTGCCCGGTGTTGATGAGCGCGCCCGCGACGGCGCCGTGCGCGGCGGCCTCCGGGTCGGCGTCGTCGAAGACCACGAAGGGCGCCTTGCCGCCGAGCTCCAGGTGGAGGCGCTTGACCGAGGCGGTGGCGACCTCGGCGACGCGCTTGCCGACGGCGGTGGAGCCGGTGAAGGAGGTCATGGCCACGTCGGGGTGGCCGACGAGGTGCTCCCCGGCCTCCCTGCCGGTGCCGGTGACGATGTTGATGACGCCGTCCGGGATCCCGGCGTCCGTGGCGGCCTGCGCGAAGAGCAGCGAGGTCAGCGGGGTCAGCTCGGCGGGCTTCAGAACGATGGTGTTGCCCGCGGCGATCGCCGGGAGGATCTTCCAGGCGGCCATCTGCAGCGGGTAGTTCCAGGGCGCGATCGACCCGACGACCCCGATGGGCTCGCGCCGGACGTAGGAGGTGTGGTCGCCGGAGTACTCACCGGCGGACTGCCCCTGCAGATGCCGTGCGGCGCCGGCGAAGAAGGCGGTGTTGTCGATGGTCCCGGGGACGTCGAACTCGCGGGTCAGCTTCAGCGGCTTGCCGCACTGCAGCGACTCCGCGCGGGCGAAGTCCTCGGCCCGGTCGGCCAGGACCGCGGCGAAGCGGTGCAGGGCGTCGGACCGCTCGCCGGGGGTGGTGCCCGCCCAGCCGGGAAAGGCCTCGCGGGCCGCGGCGACGGCCCGGTCGACGTCGGCCGTGCCCGCCAGCTCGTAGCGCAGGACCTCCTCGCCCGACGCCGGGTCCACGACCGCGTGGGTACGGCCGGAGGTGCCCCTGGTCGGGCGGCCCGCGATGTACTGCGCGCCCTCGCGGAAGCGCTCCTCGGCCGGGAGTCGGTCCGGGGTGGCGTTGCCCGGGTTGTGCATGTCGCTCTCCTCCGTGTCCCCATGAGGGGGCCGGCGTGGCTCAGGCTCGATTTGAGTGCCGATCCTGACAGAGGGATGGGACTCCAACAAGTGATTCCGTTGTTGATTTTTGGTTACGCGACGGAATCTGTCGACCAGGTGTCGAGTCCGCCGGGAAAAGGCAGGACGCTGTGTCAGTGGTGCGTGCCAGACTCGCGTGCATGGAGGAGATCACGGGGGCGGTCGGCTCGCGGGAGGCACTGATCAGGGCGGTTCGCGCGGGGGCCAGGGTCACGTATCTGCATTTCTGGGGGCACCGTCCGCGGCCGGACGGCCGGATCGGGCCGAGCTGCCTGAGCCAGTGGTGGCCGTCGAATTTCACGGTGGACGGCGTGGAGTACGCGACGGCGGAGCACTGGATGATGGCCGCCAAGGCCCGCCTCTTCGAGGACGCGGCGGCCGAGCGTGCCGTGCTGGCCGCCGGACATCCCGCCGGGGCGAAGAAGGCCGGGCGGCTGGTGCGCGGGTTCGACGAGACGATCTGGGCCCGGGAGCGGTTCCGGATCGTCGTGGAGGGCAGCGTCCACAAGTTCGGGGCGCATCCGGCACTCCAGGGCTTTCTGCTGGGCACGGGCGATCGTGTGCTGGTCGAGGCGAGTCCCGTGGACCGGGTGTGGGGCATCGGGCTGGCCGCGGACGACGAGGCGGCGATGGATCCGGAGCGGTGGCGGGGGCCGAATCTGCTGGGCTTCGCGCTGATGGCGGCGCGGGAGCGACTGCGGTCGGCCGGGGCATGAGCAGGGGGCCGGTCCGGGACCGGCCCCCTCGGTGACTGTGGGCTCGGCTCAGGAAGCCGCGCCGAGCCCTCCCATGATCGAGGCGAACAGCAGGAAGCCCAGCAGCGGCAGGATCACGGTGGCGATGATGCCGCAGACCAGGCCGGCGGTCGCCGCGCCCTTGTTGGTGGCCTCACCGCGGGTGGCCTTGCCCCGGCCGACGGCGCCGAAGATGATCGCCAGGATGCCGAGGATCACGCCGAAGAACCACAGCAGGAAGGTCACGCTGCACACCACGCCGATGATGCCCAGCACCAGGCCCGTGGTTCCCATGCCGTTGCTCGGCTGCGCGGGCATCCCGTAGCCGGCGGCCTGCGGGTAGGCCACCGGCGGAGCGGCCGGGTAGCCGGGGCCGCCCTGGGGGTAGCCGTAGCCCGGCCCGGACTGCTGGGGGTAGCCGTAGCCGGGGGCCGGCTGCTGCGGAGGCTGGGCCGGTGGGCCGAAGCCACCGGGCGTGGGATTGGTGTTGGACATGGACGAGCTCCCCTCCGTTGTCAGACCAGGGAATCGTAGTGGCCAAGTCGGCCGGGGAGTACGGAAGTTTCAGCGCAGGGCCGGGGCGGTGACGGCGGGGCGCAGGGCGCCGTAGTACGGGTCCTCGTCGTAGTCGTCGCTGTTGATGGCGGCCGTGATGCCGACCGCGATCAGGACGATCACGGTGATGCCGAGGATGATCCCGATGATGCCCATGATCAGACCCGCCTGGGCCTGCCCGTGGTTGGTGGCCACACCGGCCTCGGCGCGCTTGCGGCCCTTGATGCCGAAGACGACGGCGAGGATGCCGGTGACCAGGGAGACCACGCCGTACAGGCAGAACAGCGTGCAGGAGACGATGCCGAGCACCATCGCGGCGATGCCCATGCCGTTCTGCGGCGCCGCGGGCATGCCGGGCCAGCCGTAGCCGGACTGGGGGTAGCCGGGGTATCCGTAGCCGCCGGGAGCGACGGGCGGGGGCGGGACCGCGCCGGTGCCGGAGGTGTCGTACTGGGGGGTGCCGGCGGGCGGGGTGAAGCCGGCGGCGGGCATCGAGGTGACCGTGGCCTGGTCGTGCACGGAGGGCGGCCCCTGGGTGGGCGGCCGGTCCTTGTCGAGCGACGGCTTGTGCTCCGGGGGCGCCCACGGGTCGTGGCCGCCGCCTGCGCCGGGCTGCGTCGGGTCCGTCATCTGTGCATCCCCCCTGGGTCGTTCGTGTCGCCATGCTACGGGCCGTCCGGCGCGGGCCACAGGGCGGGTGCGGCGGGGATCGACCGCACGCCGGCGGCGCGGCCGAAGGCCGGCCCGGCCCCGAGCCCCGCGGGGCGCCGCTCCCCCGCCCGGACCGGGTCCGCACGGTCCTTCCGTCCGCCCGGGGGGCGGTCCCCTAGGCGTCCGGTGGCGCCCTCGGCGTGCCGGGCGCAGTCCGTCGTACCCGGGCGCACTCGGGACGGTGTCCGGTGCGGCGAGGGCGTGTGCCGGGCGTCGCGAGGCGGGAGGGACCTCGCGGACCCGGCCTAGGATGAGACCCGAGTCATCGATCAGCCGATCACCCGCGCCCGCCGCCTTCGTGCCGGCCCGGCGCCGTTCCGGGGAGGAACCCTTGACCGAGCATCTCGTCGACCCCCAGGCCCCTCGCGACCTGCAGGCCTTCATCGCCGGACTGCCCAAGGCCGAACTGCACGTGCACCACGTGGGCTCCGCCTCTCCCCGGATCGTTGCCGAGCTGGCCGCCCGGCACCCCGACTCGAAGGTGCCGACCGACCCCGAGGCCCTGGCCGACTACTTCACCTTCACCGACTTCGCGCACTTCATCGAGGTCTACCTGTCGGTCGTCGACCTGATCCGCACCCCGGAGGACGTCCGGCTGCTGACCTACGAGGTGGCCCGGGAGCTGGCCCGGCAGCAGGTGCGGTACGCCGAGCTGACCATCACGCCGTTCTCGTCCACCCGGCGCGGCATCGACGAGCGGGCCTTCATGGACGCGATCGAGGACGCCCGCAAGGCCGCCGAGGCCGAGTTCGGCACCGTGCTGCGCTGGTGCTTCGACATCCCCGGCGAGGCCGGCCTGGAGGCCGCCGAGGAGACGACCCGGCTCGCCACCGACGACCGGCTGCGCCCGGAGGGCCTGGTCTCCTTCGGGCTCGGCGGTCCGGAGGTGGGTGTGCCCCGGCCGCAGTTCAAGCCCTACTTCGACCGCGCGATCGCGGCCGGGCTGCACTCCGTGCCGCACGCCGGCGAGACCACCGGCCCGGAGACGGTCTGGGACGCGCTGACGCACCTGCGGGCCGAGCGCATCGGCCACGGCACCAGCTCGGCGCAGGACCCGAGGCTGCTCGCGCACCTCGCCGAGCACCGGATCGCGCTGGAGGTGTGCCCGACCTCGAACATCGCCACTCGGGCGGTCCGCACCCTGGACGAGCACCCGGTCAAGGAGTTCGCGCGGGCCGGGGTCGTCATCACGATCAACTCCGACGACCCGCCGATGTTCGGCACCGACCTGCGGAACGAGTACGCGGTCGCCGCCCGTCTCCTCGGCCTCGACGAGCGCGGCCTGGCCGACCTCGCGAAGAACGCCGTGGAGGTGTCCTTCCTGGACGACGCCGGCAAGGCCCGGATCAAGGGCGAGATCGACACGTACACCGCCGGATGGCTCGCCCGGTGACGTCCTTCGCCCAGCGCCCCGGGCGGCCGGTGACCGCCGTGGCCCACCGGGGCGACCCCTACCGCGTCCGCGAGAACACCGTCGCCTCGCTCAGGTCCGCGCTGGCCCGGGGCGCGGACGCGGTGGAGGTCGACGTACGGCTCACCCGGGACGGCGTGCCGGTGCTGCTGCACGACGCGACGCTCAAACGGCTCTGGGGGCACGAGCGTCCGGTGCTCGCCCTGTCCTGGGCCGAGGTGCGCGGCCTGACCGGCGGTGAGGTGCCGGCCCTGACGGAGGCGCTCTGCGCCACCGACGGGCACCGCGTGCTGATCGACCTGCCCGGCTCGCCCGGCGTGCGGGCGGTGCGCCGGGTGATGGACGCCGTCGGGGAGGCCGGGGCGGCGGACCGCGTCTACTACTGCGCGGGCGCCGACACCATGCTCGCCGTGCGCGCGGCGGACCAGGGAGCCGAGATCGCCCTCACCTGGACGACCCTGGCCCCGCCGCGGCCCGTGCTGCTGGAGGCGATCCGCCCGCGCTGGCTCAACTACCGGTTCCCGCTGGTGGACCGCCCGCTCGCCGACCGGGTCCACGCCGACGGCTACCTGCTGTCGGTCTGGACCCCCGACACGCGTCGCTCCATGCGGCGCCTGCTGGACGCGGGCGTGGACGCGATCACGACCAACCGCGTCGACGTGCTGTGCGCCGCGCGTGCGAGCGCCGCGGCACCGCCGCCGGATCGGCCGGGGTCGCGCGCGTGAGGTGCCGCGGCACCGGCGCCCCGTGCGGGCCGGTGCCGCGGACGAGGCCGTGACGGGTCACGCCCGGCCGACTGGTCTCGCCGAAGGCCCGGACGGCGGTTTCCGGTTCACCCGCCCGGTACCGGGACGGCCGCCACCGGCGCGGTCAGCGCCTCCAGCCGCTTGATCCGCCGCCGCACCACGTACAGCGGGATCACTCCGAGCACGCCGAACGCCATGTCGATCACCGACCACCACAGGGGGATGCCGCGGATCGGTCCGCAGATCAGGGCGAGCGGGATGACGCCGGCGCAGGCGATCATCCCGAACTCGACGACCCAGACGTTGCGGACCGGGTCGCGGTAGGGCCCGTAGAAGGCGACCGCGATCACCAGGTGCGCGAAGGCCAGCCAGTCCGTGCCGTAGAGGAGGAAGGGGTACTCGGCGTCGGCCTCGTCGAGCCCGGCCCGGACCCGCTCGATCCAGTCCGTCAGGCCGGGCAGGTGGTCGCCCACGGACAGCGCGTGCAGCAGGTCCTCGGTCCAGCGCAGTTCGTGGACCAGGGGAAAGGCCGTGGCGCCGCTGAGCACCAGGCACACGACGAAGAAGACCAGCCACGCGCGGATGCCCTTCAGCAGGGCGGCTCTGTCGCTCATGGCGGCACTCTACGCCCTTGTTGAACATGTTCAAAAACGGGTGGGCGGGCAGACGAACGGCCCCGGGCGGCGGCAGAGCCCGGGGCCGTCGGAACCGAACTGTGACTACGCGTCCAGCGACGTCATCACGTGCTTGATGCGCGTGTAGTCGTCGAAGCCGTACGCCGACAGGTCCTTGCCGTAGCCGGACTTCTTGAAGCCGCCGTGCGGCATCTCCGCGACCAGCGGGATGTGCGTGTTGATCCACACGCAGCCGAAGTCGAGCTTCTTGCTCATCCGCATGGCGCGGCCGTGGTCCTTGGTCCACACCGAGGAGGCGAGCGCGTACTCCACGCCGTTGGCCCACTCCACCGCCTGGTCCTCGTCGCGGAAGGACTGCACGGTGATGACCGGCCCGAAGACCTCGTTCTGGATGATCTCGTCGTCCTGCTTCAGGCCCGAGACGACGGTCGGCGCGTAGAAGTAGCCCTGGTCGCCGACCCGCTTGCCGCCGGCCTCCACGCGCGCGTGGGCGGGCAGGCGCTCGATGAAGCCCTCGACCTGCTTGAGCTGGTTGGGGTTGTTCAGCGGCCCGTACAGCACGTCCTCGTCGTCCGGCTGCCCCGTCTTGGTGTCGGCGGCGGCCTTCGCGAGCGCGGAGACGAACTCGTCGTGGATGGACTCGTGGACCAGCACGCGCGTGGCGGCCGTGCAGTCCTGGCCGGCGTTGAAGTAGCCCGCGACCGAGATGTCCTCGACGGCCTTGGCGATGTCGGTGTCCTCGAAGACCACGACCGGGGCCTTGCCGCCCAGCTCCAGGTGGACGCGCTTGACGTCCTTGGAGGCGGACTCGGCGACCTGGATGCCGGCGCGCACCGAGCCGGTGATGGAGGCCATGGCCGGGACCGGGTGCTCGACCATCATGCGGCCGGTCTCGCGGTCGCCGCAGATGACGTTGAAGACGCCCTTGGGCAGGATCCCGCCGAGGATCTCCGCGATCAGGACCGTGGAGGCCGGGGTGGTGTCGGACGGCTTCAGCACGACCGTGTTGCCCGCCGCGATCGCCGGGGCGAACTTCCACACGGCCATCATCATCGGGTAGTTCCACGGCGCGACCTGCGCGCAGACGCCGACCGGCTCGCGGCGGACGATGGAGGTCAGGCCCTCCATGTACTCGCCGGCCGAGCGGCCCTCCAGCATCCGCGCGGCACCCGCGAAGAAGCGGATCTGGTCGACCATCGGCGGGATCTCCTCGGAGCGGGTCAGCCCGACGGGCTTGCCCGTGTTCTCCACCTCGGCCGCGATCAGCTCCTCGGCGCGCTCCTCGAAGGCGTCCGCGATCTTCAGCAGGGCCTTCTGGCGCTCGGCGGGCGTGGTGTCGCGCCAGCCGGGGAAGGCCTCGGCGGCCGCCGCCATCGCGGCGTCCACGTCCGCCTGCCCGGACAGCGGAGCGGTCGCGTACGCCTCGCCCGTCGCGGGATTGACCACCTCGGTGGTCCGTCCGTCGGCGGCGTCCCGGAACTCACCGCCGATGTAGTTGCGCAGACGACGCAGCTCGGTGCTCACTGCCGGCCCTCCAGTTCGGATGTCCATTACTTGAGACACCCACCCTAGTCGGCCGACCCACGTTTTCAACACCCCCGCTCCCTTCACTCATACGGAATCCGCAGGACTGGGCGACCCAAACAACGGATTTCATCGATCGAGGCTTGCGGAAGTGTCGAGACCTCGTGCACAGTGACCCCGTGGCCAGTCGAAGCGCAGACCAGAAGGGCTCGCGGGAGCACCGCGAGCCCTCCCGCGAGTCCAGGAACGGCAGCTCGCCCCAGCTGGACGCCGTCTCCCTCGCCATCATCGAGCAGCTGCAGGAGGACGGCCGCCGGCCGTACGCCGCCATCGGCAAGGCCGTCGGCCTGTCCGAGGCGGCCGTGCGCCAGCGCGTCCAGAAGCTGCTCGACCAGGGCGTGATGCAGATCGTCGCCGTCACGGACCCGCTCACCGTGGGCTTCCGCAGACAGGCGATGGTCGGCGTCAACGTCGAGGGGGACGTGGAGTCGGTCGCCGACGCGCTGACGGCCATGTCCGAGTGCGAGTACGTGGTGATGACCGCAGGCTCCTTCGACCTGATGGTGGAGATCGTCTGCGAGGACGACGACCACCTCCTGGACGTCATCAACAAACGCATCCGGGCCGTCCCCGGAGTGCGCTCCACCGAGAGCTTCGTCTACCTCAAGCTCAAGAAGCAGACCTACATGTGGGGAACCCGATAACCGTGAGGACCCGATAGCCGTGAGCAAGGACCTCTCCCAGTCCGCGTACGACCACCTGTGGATGCACTTCACGCGCATGTCGTCGTACGAGAAGGCCCCCGTCCCCACCATCGTCCGGGGCGAGGGCACGTACATCTACGACGACCAGGGCAAGCGCTACCTGGACGGCCTCGCCGGCCTGTTCGTGGTGCAGGCCGGGCACGGCCGCGTCGAGCTGGCCGAGACCGCCTTCAAGCAGGCGCAGGAGCTGGCGTTCTTCCCCGTGTGGTCGTACGCCCACCCCAAGGCGATCGAGCTGGCCGAGCGCCTGGCCCACCACGCGCCGGGCGACCTGAACAAGGTCTTCTTCACCACCGGTGGCGGCGAGGCCGTCGAGACCGCCTGGAAGCTCGCCAAGCAGTACTTCAAGCTGGTCGGCAAGCCCACCAAGCACAAGGTCATATCCCGCGCCGTCGCGTACCACGGCACCCCGCAGGGCGCCCTGTCCATCACCGGTCTGCCCGCCCTGAAGGCGCCGTTCGAGCCCCTCGTGCCGGGCGCCCACAAGGTCCCGAACACCAACATCTACCGCGCCCCCCTCTTCGGTGACGACCCCGAGGCCTTCGGTCGCTGGGCCGCCGACCAGATCGAGCAGCAGATCCTCTTCGAGGGCCCGGACACGGTCGCCGCGGTCTTCCTGGAGCCGGTGCAGAACGCGGGCGGCTGCTTCCCGCCCCCGCCCGGCTACTTCCAGCGCGTGCGCGAGATCTGCGACCGGCACGACGTGCTGCTCGTCTCGGACGAGGTCATCTGCGCCTTCGGCCGCCTGGGCACGTACTTCGCCTGCGACAAGTTCGACTACGTGCCGGACATGATCACCTGCGCCAAGGGCATGACCTCGGGCTACTCCCCGATCGGCGCCTGCATCATCTCCGACCGCCTGGCCGAGCCGTTCTACAAGGGCGACAACACCTTCCTGCACGGCTACACCTTCGGCGGCCACCCGGTCTCCGCCGCCGTGGGCCTGGCCAACCTCGACCTGTTCGAGCGCGAGAACCTCAACCAGCACGTCCTGGACAACGAGGCCGACTTCCGCGCCACCCTGGAGAAGCTGCACGACCTGCCGATCGTCGGCGACGTCCGCGGCAACGGCTTCTTCTACGGCATCGAACTCGTCAAGGACAAGGCCACCAAGGAGTCCTTCGACGCGGACGAGACCGAGCGCGTGCTGTACGGCTTCCTCTCCAAGAAGCTGTACGAGAACGGCCTGTACTGCCGGGCCGACGACCGTGGCGACCCGGTCGTCCAGCTCGCCCCGCCGCTGATCTCGGACCAGTCGACGTTCGACGAGATCGAGCAGATCCTGCGGGCCACCCTCTCGGAGGCCTGGACCAAGCTCTGACCGGCCGTCGCTCCGATCGTCTGCCTGGATGATCAACACCGGCCCCGGTGCCGCCCGTTCGAGTGAGAAACGGCGGTCCGGGGCCGCGTGCTGTCCAGAGCCGAGCCGCCTTTCTGCCTAGCGTGCCCAGTGACCGATCGGCCCTGCCTTCGTTCCCCCGCACGGGGGACGGCACGGGAACTACGGATCTGAACCGAGGTGTGCGCCCATGGAGGCCAAGCCGGACGACGACGTGCTCTGGGCACGCGCCCTGCACTTCCAGCACGACGACGGCTCGCCCGCGCTCTGCGGTGTCTCGCTCGGCGTCCGCGAGGGCGAGATCCTCGCCGTCAGCGGCCCGCGCGGCAGCGGCAAGACGACCCTGCTGCGGTGCCTGTCCGGCCTGGTGCCCGTGCGGCGCGGCGAGGTCTGGTTCAACAGCGTGCCCGTCCACACCATGGGCCCGCTCACCCGGGAACGGCTGCGCCGCGACCGCTTCGGCTGGATCGACCCGGCCCCCTCGCTGGTCCCGGAGCTCAACGCCTGGGAGAACACCGCCCTGCCGCTGATGCTGCGCGGCACGGGCCGCCGCCGCGCCAAGACCGCGGCCCTGGAGTGGCTGGAGCGTCTGGACATCGGCGACGGCGCCCGCAAGCGCCCGCACCAGCTGGTGCAGGCCGAGCGCCAGCGGGTCTGCATCGCCCGCGCGCTCGCCACCGCTCCCTCGGTCCTGTTCGCCGACGAGCCCACGGCGCCCCTGCACCGCGCCGACCGCGCCCATGTGCTGCGCACCCTCACCACGGCGGCCCGCTCCCACGGCATCACCGTGGTCCTGGCCACCCACGACCCCGACACCGCGGCGCTCGCCGACCGCACCGTGTCGCTGCTCGACGGGCGGCGCGTCCAGACGGTGCACCTGCCGCCGGTCGCCGAGACCGCCGAGGCGGAAGGCCGGGCCGCGTGCTCGCTCTCCGTCTGACCCGCGGCGCCCACCCCGCCGTCCACCTGCGCCGCCTCCTCGTCGCGGCGGCCTCGGCGGGCACGAGCTTCCTGTTCCTGTGCGCCCTGGGCCACGCCCTGGGCCACCCCGGCGCCACCGCCGAGTCCCTGACACGGCTGGCGTGGTGCGCCGCCCCGCTGGCCGCCACGATCTACTTCGCCGTCGCGGTGGCGCGCACCGACCCCGCCACGAAACCCCGCCCCGGCCTCTCCGCGATCGGCCTCGGCCCGCTGCGCCTGATGGCCGTGTCGGCCGCGACGACCGCCCTGTCCTGCACGCTCGGCTCGATGCTGGCCCTGCTCGTCTTCCTGCATCTGCGGGGCGATCTGTCGGGTCTGCCCTTCGACGGGGCGGCCGCCGGGCGCCTCGCCTCCGACCAGCCCCTGCCGCTGGCGGGCACCCTGACGCTGCTCGCGATCGTGCCCGTCGGCGCGTCGGCGGCCGCGGCGCTGGGCCTGCGCCCGAGGGAGGCGGGACCGGCCGCGCCCCGGCCGTCCAGGATGTACGGCCGCTTCGGCGCGTACCGCCGTGACAGCAAGCGCGAGACCTTCGGGGCGTACGGCCGGTTCGGACGGCAGATCGTCCGGCCCGTGCCGGGCGGTCCGGCCGACTCCGCGCCGCAGGGCACTCCGCCGCAGGCACGCACGGGCGAACCGGCCAGGGCGGCGACGACCGGCACCGGCTCCGGCTCCGGCTCCGGCTCCGGCTCCGGCACCGACTCTGGCTCCGGTCCGGGCGTCACCTCCGGTGCGGGCTCCGGCTCCGGTGCAGGCGTCACCTCCGACGCGGGCTCGGGCCTCGGTTCCGGTTCCCATGCCGGTGCGGAATCCGGCTCCCGCTCCGGTTCTCGGCCCGCCTCCGGCTCCGGCCCTGACTCCGGCTCCGGCTCCGGCTCCGGCTCCGGCTCCGGCTCCGGCTCCGGCGGCAGCGTGAGTGCGCTCGCGGACGCCGCGGCGCGCGACGCCGTGAGCGCGGTCATTCCCTACGGCGATCCGGCCGGC
>NZ_JAPSKN010000069.1:0-3578 GCF_031181705.1 Streptomyces sp. | reverse complement strand
CCGGCTCCGGCTCCGGCTCCGGCTCCGGCTCCGGCTCCGGCGGCAGCGTGAGTGCGCTCGCGGACGCCGCGGCGCGCGACGCCGTGAGCGCGGTCATTCCCTACGGCGATCCGGCCGGCCACCCGGCGGAACCGCACCGCGGGGGCGCCGCCCAGGCGGGCCCCGCGCAGGCCCGTCAGGCGGCCGACCCCGACGCGCTGAGCGCCGCCCGGCCCGACGGCGGCCCGTCGGACCCGGTGCGAGCCGCCCGCGCCGACGGTGCTCCCGCCCAGCGGTCCGCCCCGTACCCGGCCGAGGCGCGCGGCGCCGACGACCCCGCCGCCCTCGCCGCGGCCCTGCCGGACGCGCCCGGAGCCGTCGCTTCCCCCACCGCCGCCCCCACGGGACTGCCCTGGGGCATCACCCTCCTGGCCGCGGGCCTCGCCGTGGAGACCTACACGAGCCGCACCGCCCCGGCCGCCCCCGACCTCACCTTCTCCGGCGCCTCCCCCGGCGTCCTGGCCGGCTGGGCCCTGGCCGCCGTCGGACTGGCCCTGGCCGGACCGGGCCTGACGCACCTGTGCGGACGGCTCCTCCAGTCGGCCCGCCCCGGCGCCCTGCGGCTGCTGGCCGGACGGATCCTGATGGCGGAGGCCGACCGCATCGGCCGTCCCCTGGGCGTCGTCAGCGCGGTGCTGTCGGCCGCGTGGGCCATGGCACTGCTGCACGCCCCCGACGGTCTGTCCCTCGGTCCGCTCACCCTGCTCGGCGTGGGCCTGGTGGCCGGCTGCACGGTCGGGACGCTGCTCACGGCCGCCGTCGAGACCCGGCAGGTGCGCGCCGACACGACCGACGCGCTGCTGCGCCTCGGCGCCCCCGCGACGATGCTGCGCGGCGCCGCCGCCCTGCGCGCGGGCGCCCTGCTCGCCCTGTTCGGTCCGCTCACCCTGACGGTCGCCGAACTGGCGGCCCTGCCCCTGGCACGCTGACCCGCTCGGGCCCCGCTCCGGCCCGCCCTCCCGGCTCTCCGGCCCGCCGAGAAAACTCGTACGAAGAAAATCTCGGAACGGCGATGAGTCCCGCGCCGGAGCCCGGTCTAATCCCACGTAACGACACGGACCCGTTGGGAGAGACCCCCATGTACCAGCAGATGATCTTCGTGAACCTGTGCGTGAACGACCTCGGCGCCTCGAAGAAGTTCTTCACGGAACTGGGCTACTCGATCAACGAGCAGTTCAGCGACGACTCGACCGCGTCGGTCGTGATCAGCGACACCATCGTCGTGATGGTGCACACGCAGGAGAAGTACGCGCAGTTCACGAAGAAGCAGATCGCGGACGCGACGAAGACCAGCGAGGTGCTGATCGCGCTGAGCGCCGAGAGCCGCGAGAAGGTCGACGAGCTCGTGGAGAAGGCGGTCGCGGCGGGCGGTTCCGTCAGCGGCGAGACCCAGGACCACGGCTTCATGTACGGCCGCGCCTTCGACGACCCCGACGGCCACACCTTCGAGGTCGTGTGGATGGACCCGGCGGCCGTCCAGGGCTGAGGAGCGCTGTGCCAGCATGGGCGGGTGCAGACGATGCCCGCCCATGCGGCCCACCACGACGACCGTGAGATAGAGACCCTCGACGAGTTCGACGCGACCGTCTCGGCGCGCGGCACACTCGCCGGTTACCGCGTCCAGGCCGTCGATCTGACGGACCGTACACGCGAACTGCTCTCCACGGACACCGCCGGAGCGGTCTTCCTCGGCTGCGCCATGCGCGAGGAAGCGGCCACGAAGATCCGCGCCGACGGCGCCCTGGTCTTCCCGCCGGTTCCCGGCCTGCCGTTCGACCCGTACCGCGGACTGGTCTACTCGCCGGACGAGCTGTTCGCCTCACTGGCGGACGGCTACGAGGCCACGCCCGACGCCCGCGCCTACGCCTGGTTCCAGCACACGAAGGCGGACGGCGACATCTACGCGTCCATGCTGCGCGCGGTCCACGACGACTCCGTCTCGGACGCCCTCGACGAACTCCTGTCCGGCGCCCGGGTCGTGGGCGTGATGGGCGGCCACGCCATGGCCCGCGGCACCGAGGAGTACGCGGGCGCCGCGCGGCTCGGCCGGGAGCTGGCCCGGGCCGGTTTCACGGTGGCCACGGGCGGCGGCCCCGGCGCGATGGAGGCGGCCAACCTCGGGGCCTACGCCGCCCCGTTCGACGCGGAGATGCTCACCGAGTCCCTCGAACTGCTCGCCAAGGCACCGCACTTCACCCCGTCGATCACCGAATGGGCCGCGGCCGCCTTCGAGGTGCGCACCCGCTGGCCCCGGGGCGGGCGTTCCGTCGGCATCCCGACCTGGTTCTACGGCCACGAGCCGCCGAACGCCTTCGCGTCGCACATCGCCAAGTACTTCGCCAACGCCACCCGCGAGGACGGTCTGCTGGCCCGGTCCAACGCGGGAGTGGTGTTCCTGCCGGGCGCCGCCGGGACCGTGCAGGAGATCTTCGACAACGCGACGCCCAACTACTACGAGTCCCGCGGCGAGCCGACGCCGATGGTGCTGGTGAACCGGGCGCACTGGACGGAACGGCTGCCGGCGTGGCCGCTGCTGAAGTCGCTGGCCAGGGAACGGTCGATGGAGGCGCGGATCGCGCTCGTGGACCGGATCGAGGAGGCGCCGGAGGCGTTGAAACGTCTCGGCGGTTAATAACCTGGCAAAGCAAGTGCTTGCAAGCGGCATATGCGTTGACACTACTTATGCGGCGCTTATAGACCTGTGAGCCTCCAGGCAGTGCTGATGTTCTGTCAGCACCGCCGCCAACCCCCCGCATTACGCATCCCGTAAAGGACAAACGTGGCAGTTCTGTCCGTATCCCGCCGTACGGCCCCGCGCCGTACCGTCGCTCGTTCCCTGCGCGTCCTCGGTGTCGTCTCGGCCTCGGCCGCGCTCGCGCTCGGTGCCTCCGGCAACGCGCTCGCCTGCAACATCAACGAGTTCTCCGCCGAGGCGAAGTGCGACGGCGACAAGGGCGTCATCACCGTCACCGACGTGGACCCCGCCGGTGTCCCGGCCACGGTCACCGTCTACCTGCAGAACAACGGCGCCGACGCCAAGAAGGTCGGCGAGCAGGTCGTCAAGGGCTCGCGCGAGGGCACCACCATCACCTTCGCCGAGGAGTGGAAGCCGAACGCGGAGTACCGCATCCACGTCAAGGCCACTCCGTACGTCGACGAGGACATCAAGCCGAACCTCGTCACCCCGGCCACGGCCTGCAAGAAGGAGGAGGAGCCCCCGGCTTCCACCCCGCCGGCCACGCCGACCCCGTCGGCCTCCCCGTCGAAGTCGGCCGAGGAGACCGCGACGCCGGCTCCCGAGCCGTCGCAGAGCGAGAGCACCACGCCGGCGGGCAACGCGCCCGCCCCGGCGGCCGGTGACTCGAACCTCGCCGAGACCGGTGCCAACTCCAGCACCGGCCTCATCGCCGGCATCGCGGCGGCTCTGGTCGTCGCCGGTGGCGGTGCCGTGTTCTTCGGCATGCGCCGCCGTGGGGCGAAGACCGACAGCTGACACCTCCGCGGAACGCCGACGTGGCCCGTCCCCCGAAGCAAGGGGG
>NZ_JAPSKN010000216.1 GCF_031181705.1 Streptomyces sp. | reverse complement strand
CCGCTCGCGCCGCACCCACCCCGCCACGCCACCCGCCAGCACGATCAGCGCCGCGCTGACCCACACCGGCGATCGGTAGCCGAGGCCGGCGCCGATCGCCGCTCCGCCCGCCCAGGGGCCCAGTGCCGCGCCCACGTTGAACGCCGCCGTGGCGAAACCGCCGGCCAGCGTGGGTGCCTGCGGGGCCGCGTAGAGGGCCTGGGAGATCAGGGTCGAGCCGACGCCGAAGGACAGCGCCCCCTGGACGAGGACGAGCGCGAGCGTCACCGCCGGGTGCCCGGCACCGAGGGCCAGCAGGCACCAGCCCGCGCACAGCGCGACGCCCCCGCCGGCGAGCACCGGCACCGGACGCCGGTCGGCGTACCGCCCCGCGACGGTCACCCCCGCGAACGAGCCGGCCCCGAACAGCGCGAGCACCCCGGGCACCCAGCCGTCGCCCAGCCCCGTCTCCTCGGTGACCAGCGGCGCGAGATAGGTGAAGGTGCAGAACGTCGCGCCGTTGACGAGGGCGCCCAGCAGCAGCGTGCCCACGAGCCGGGGGCTGCGCAGCGACCGCAGCTCACCCCGCAGCGCGGGCGGCGCACCTCCGGCCGCACCGCCCGGCACGGACCGCGCCACCGCCACCAGCGCCGGAAGCGACACCAGCGCCACGGCCCAGAACGCCGCACGCCACCCCCACAGTTCGCCGAGCACGGCCCCGGCGGGCACCCCGGCCACACAGGCCAGCGTCACCCCGCCCAGCAGCATGGACGTCGCCCGCCCCTTCGCGTCCGGCGGGACCATCCCCACGGCGGCCACGAGAGCGACGGCGAGGAACCCGGCGTTGGCGAACGCGCCCACCACCCGGGTGGCGAGCAGGACCTCGAAGCTGCCGGTGAGCGCACCGGCGACATGGACGGCGAGGAACACGACGAGGAAGGCCAGCAGCGCACCCCGGCGCGGCCAGCGCCGCGCGAGCCCCGCCACCAGCGGCGCCCCGACGACCATCCCCGCGGCGAACGCGGAGGTCAGCGCTCCCGCCGCGGGAACGGACACCCCCAGATCCCGCGCGATGTCCGGCACCAGCCCGGACAGCATGAACTCGGACGTGCCTTGCGCGAACACGGCAAGGCCCAGCAGAAGAAGAGCGAACGGCATGAGGAAACTCCGCACCCGGAAGCCGACGACGGACATGACACGTCGGACGGCACACCGGCAGCGGAGCGAGCGGGCAGCCTCAGCGGCCCGGCATCGGCGTCACGAGCAGCCACCGGAGTGCCGGTGGCCGCAGTCTGGACGCCTCGGGGCTGGACATGCCCCGCAGGTTAGGCGCGCCCGGCAGACCGGGTCCACCGGTTTTCCGACGGCTCGCCCCGGGCCTCCGTCACCGCCGGTTCCCCGCGCCCACCGCCGCGGTGCACGATGACGACGGCCGCGAGGCAGACGGCCAGCCCGAGGGCGGTCTGGACGCCGAACGGCTCCCCGAACATCAGCGCGCCCCAGACGGCCGTCACCGGCGCCATGAGGAACATCAGCGTGTTGACCTTGGTGACCCCGGAACGCCGCAGGATGAGCCAGTACAGCCCGTAGCCGCCGAAGGTGGACAGCCCGACCAGCCAGGCCACCGCGACCCAGAACTCCGTGCCGGCCGGCGGCATCGCGGCCCCGGTGCCCAGCGCCAGCAGGCTGAAGAGGACGGCGCTGGTGGCGCAGTGGACGGTCAGCGACACCGAGGGCGCGACCCGCGAGCGGGACCGGCTCTCCAGGAACGTGGCCGCGACCAGGGACAGCATGCCGAGCAGCGGGATGGCGTACGCCCACCAGGCCACGCCGGTGCCGGCCGCCGCGTCGGCCAGGGTGACCACGGCGACGCCGCTCAGCCCCAGGCCCAGGCCGGTCCACTGCCGGCCCGAGACGTACTGCCCGAGCAGCGGCCCCGCGAGGGCCCCGGCGACCAGCGGCTGGACCCCGTCGATCAGGGCGGTGGTGCCGCTGGAGACGCCGAGCTGGATCGCGTAGTAGACGCTGAGCAGATAGCCGCTCTGCGACAGCACGCCGATCACGGCCTGCCGGGCGACGTCCCGGGCGGTGAGTCCCCGCCAGGCCGGCCGCATCAGGGCGGCGACGGCGACGAGGACGACGGCCAGCGGCAGGAACCGCCACATCAGGATCGTGAGCGCCGACGCGCTGCCCGCGCCGAGCTTGGCGCCGATGAAGCCGGAGCTCCAGCACAGGACGAAGGCGAGGGAGAGGAGGATGTTCACGACATCACGACCAGGAGGAGTAGACAGATCGGTATACCTTTCGGGCTACTATACAGATCGGTATACTCGGCTGCATGGGCACCCCCGCGCAGACCCCGCACCGGATCGCCATGACCCCCGCCGCCCGCCGCGCCCTGGACGCCGCCGCCCGGCTGTTCTACGAGCGCGGCATCCACGCGGTCGGGGTCGACCTCATCGCCGCCGAGGCCGGGGTGACGAAGAAGACCCTCTACGACCGGTTCGGCTCCAAGGAGCAGATCGTCGTGGAGTACCTGGCCGACCGCGACGAGCGCTGGCGGACCTTCCTCGCCGAGCGCCTGGACGCGGCGGGACCCGATCCGCGCGCGCGGGTCCTGGCCGTCTTCGACGCCACGGGCGCCTGGGCCGTGGACCTCAGCCCCAGGGGGTGCAGCATGGTCAACGCCCACGCGGAGATCAGCGACCCCACCCACCCGGCCCATCCCGTCATCACCGGGCAGAAGCAGTGGATGCTCGACCTGTTCACGCGCCTCGTCGCGGACATCGCCCCGGACCGGGCCGGCGAGCTGGCCCGGGCGCTGATGCTGCTGCACGAGGGCGCCCTGGTCGCGCACGGCCTCGGCATCTTCCCGGACGCCGCCGCGTCGGCGCGTGAACAGGCCCGTGCCCTGCTCGGCTAGGGCCCTGGCGGACGACATCCGGCCTACTTGGTTCCTACGGTGGTGCCATGACCGCCGCCCACGACACCGGTCCCCTCGCCTTCGCGACCGTGGCCGAGCTGGACTCCTGGCTGACCGCCCATCCGGCCCCCCACCCCGGGCTGTGGGTCCGGGTCGCGAAGAAGGGCTCGGGCATCCCCTCCGTCAGCGCCTCCGACGTCAACGACGTGGCGCTGTGCCACGGCTGGATCACCGGGCAGCGCAGGACACTCGACGCCTCGCACTACCTCCAGCGGATCACCCCGCGGCGTCCCGGCAGCCTCTGGTCCCTGGTCAACGTCCGGCGGGTCGGCGAACTGACCGCCGAGGGCCGGATGCGTCCGGGCGGGCTCGCCCAGGTGGCGGCGGCGCGTGCGGACGGACGCTGGGACGCGGCGTACGCGTCACAGAAGGAGGCCGAGGTTCCCGACGACCTGGCGGCGGCGCTGGAGCGGAACCCGGGGGCCGCGGCGGCCTTCCGGGCACTCGGCCGCACGGACCGCTACCTGACGATGCTCGGCGTCCTGCGCGCCAGGACGCCGAGGGCCCGGCAGGCCCAAGTGGCGGCGGCCGTCGCCAGGTTGGAGTCCCACGACGAGCCGCGCGGCTGAGCCCTCCGCACCGGCGGCTGCCGGCCGCCACCCCGCACCGGACGGCCCGGCACCCCGTCGGTGCCGGGCCCCGTGCGCGGTGGGTCGGAGTGCGCGGTGGGTCAGAGCGTGGACGCCGCCGAGGCGATCGCGGAGGCGAAGGTCGAGACCTCCGTGTAGACGCCGGGCGCCTCGGGCCGGGCGCAGCCCTCGCCCCAGCTGACGATGCCGACCTGGATCCAGTCACCGGCGTTGTCCTTGCGGAACATGGGGCCGCCGGAGTCGCCCTGGCAGGTGTCCACGCCGCCCGCGTCGAAACCGGCGCAGATCTCCTCGCTCGCGACGAGGCCGCTGTACAGACCGCCGTAGGCCCTGCAGGCGGCGTCGCTGACGAACGGCACGGTCGCCTTCAGCAGGTAGCGCTGCTGGGCGCCGCCCTCGCGGTTCGCGCCCCAGCCGGCGACGGTGAAGTCACCGGTGTTGTACTGCGCGGTGGTGGCGATCTTGAGGGTCGGCAGGTTGATGGGCTGGGCCAGCTTGATCAGCGCCCAGTCCTTGCCGGTGCCGTTGTAGCCGGGGGCGCGCAGCACCTTGGTGGAGCGGACCTGGACGCGGCCGCTGGTGGACTGCAGGTCGACGACCCCGGCGGTGGCCGTGATGCTCGTGTTGGTGCCGGAGCTGCCCACGCAGTGCGCGGCCGTGAGCACGATCTGCTGGGTGTAGAGCGCGCCGCCGCAGCCCATCGAGAGCCGGACCATGAACGGGAACTCGCCCTGCGCGGCACGGGTCCCGCCGACGACGGGCGAGGGGGCGGCCTGCGCGGCGGAGACGGGCTGGAGGCTGGCGATCGCGAGGGCGGCGGCGCCGAGGACCGCGCATCTCCTGAGAGCCGTGAGGAGTCTCTTCAACGTGATGCCTTCCGTGGGGGGTTGACCGGGGAGACGTGCAACCGAAGCATCATTTGACGAGTGCATGACAGCAAGGCGGCAAAAAAGAACGTCCATGTGCTGGCATGGACTGGTCAAAATTCTGCTGCTGGATTATGGGAACGCCGACGGTTCTCGCACAAGGGGCGGGATCCGGCCAGGCCGGCCCGGCGGGGGTTCGCCGGGCCGGTGCCGCCGGTTCACGCGTTCCGGATCGCCGAGATGTCGAAGCTGAGCTTGATCTTGTCGGAGACCAGCACGCCACCGGTCTCCAGCGCGGCGTTCCAGGTCAGGCCCCACTCGGAGCGCAGGATCTGCGCCTTGCCCTCGAAGCCGACGCGCTCGTTGCCGAAGGGGTCCTTCGCGGCGCCGTTGAACTCCAGGTCGATGGTGAGGGGGCGGGTCGTGCCGAGGATGGTCAGGTCGCCGGTGATGCGGTAGTCGTCGCCGCCGAGCGCCTCGGCCTTGGTGGAGCGGAACGTCATGGTCGGGAACTCGTCCGCCTTGAAGAAGTCCGCGCTCTTGAGGTGTCCGTCGCGGTCGGCGTTGCCCGTCTCGATGCTGTCCATCACGACGTCGAGCGAGGCCGTGGACCGCGAGGGGTCGCCGCCGTCGAGGTGCAGCGTGCCGGTGAAGTCCTGGAAGCTGCCCTTGACGTTGGTGACCATGGCGTGGCGGGCGACGAAACCGATCGTCGAGTGCGCGGGGTCGATCGTGTAGTCGCCGGTCAGGGCGGCGAGCTCCGGGGTGACGGCGGTGCCCGTGGCGGTGGCGGTCTCGGTGTCGGTGCGGGTGAAGATGCTCATGGGGTGCCTCCTGCGGCTTCTGTTGAATGTTGAACTACTCAACACGACCCACCGTAGACCTATTCCGTTCAACCTTCAACATCTTCGCGGGGTGTGTTCGCGTCGAATCCCGCGCGCTCGCCCGTACCGCCGCCTGGCGGCACCGGGCCGCCCCGTACGGGTGGTTCCGCCCCGTCCGGGTGCCACGACGCCACGACCCGCGGTTCGCCCGGGTGGCGGGCCGCCGGCCGGTCAGCGCGGACCACGGGGGCGACGAGGTGCGGTGGCGGTGCTCCGGAAGTCGGGGTTCCGTAGCAAAGGACCGTAGGGAGACAGACGAGGCACAGCGCAGGGGAGACGACTCGTGACACTCACCGGCTCCGGCCCGGCCTACGACCCACCGGCCGACGCCCGCCCACGCCGTGCCGGCGCTCCCGTCCCCGCCCGGACGCGCGTGTACGGACCGGAACGGCGCCTCGACCGGCGCGTGGCCCTGGTCGCCGGTGCCTCCTCGGACATCGGGGCGGCCACGGCAATGCGCTTCGCCATGGACGGCTGGCAGCTCCTGCTCGGCGGGCGCGACCGGTACCGCCTGGAACGGACCGCCGCCGGCACGTCGGCCGCCGTCCTGCCCGCCGACCTCGCCGCCCCGGACGGACCACGCCTGCTCGCCCGCTCCGCACTGCACATGACCGGACGGATCGACGTCCTGGTCGCCGGGGCGGACATCGGCTGGACGGGCCCCTTCGCCGCCATGCCGCACACCGACATCGACCGGGTGCTCACCCTGGACCTCAACGCCACGCTCCACCTCGTGCGCGAGGTCCTGCCGACCATGATCGCGGCGGGACGCGGCCGCGTGGTGCTGCTCGGCGCGCTCGCGGACCGCGCGGGCGTACGGCAGGAAGCGGTGTACTGCGCCGCCAAGGCCGGCCTCGCCGCCTTCGCCGGGGCACTGCGCCGGGAACTGCGCGGCACGGGCGTCGGCGTGACCTTCGTCGTCCCCGGCTCCGTCGACACGGATCTCCGCACCCGCCGAGCCGGACCCGACCCCGCCTCCCGCGCCGGCCTCCTCACCCCCGGCGACGTCGCCGCCACGATCTTCGACGCCGTCCGACGCCACCGCGACGAGGCCCACCTGTCCCCGCCGTCCCACCCCCGCGCCCGC